>NZ_WJWY01000001.1 GCF_010367435.1 Fusobacterium sp. IOR10 | reverse complement strand
TAGTACCTTTGAGATTGCTGCTGTTGTAGTTGTTTTACCGTGATCGACATGTCCTATTGTACCAATATTTACATGGGTTTTACTTCTGTCAAATTTTGCTTTTGCCATTTTGTCCTCCTAAATTTTTCTTATTTTAAATTTTATTAAAGAAGAGCTTATCTTCCTCTTTCTTCTTTTATAGCTTCTTGAATAGTTCTAGGTACTTGAATATATTTTTCAAATTCCATTGCGTAGTTAGCTCTTCCTTGAGATTTAGATCTTAAGTCAGTTGCATAACCAAACATTTCTGATAGAGGGATTTTAGCGTCAATTATTTTAGCACCGTTTCTATCAGTCATTCCACCTATCATACCTCTTCTAGAGTTGATATCTCCTATAATATCTCCCATATATTCTTCTGGAGTAGTAACTTCCACTTTGAATAAAGGTTCTAATATAGCAGGTTTACATAAAGCAGCACCTTGTTTCATAGCCATTGAACCAGCTATTTTAAATGCCATTTCAGATGAATCCACTTCATGGTAAGATCCATCATATAATGTAACTTTAACACCAACTAAAGGATATCCTGCAACAACACCATTTTCAAGTGCTTCTCTACATCCTTTTTCAACAGCAGGAATATATTCTCTAGGAATAGATCCTCCTGAAATAGCGTTAACAAATTCGAAATCTTTGTCTTCAATAGGTTCGATTTTGATTTTAACGTGTCCATATTGTCCTTTACCACCTGATTGCTTAGCATATTTAACTTCTTTTTCAGTAGAAGCAGTGATAGTTTCTCTATAAGCAACTTGAGGTTTTCCAACAGTTGATTCAACATTAAATTCTCTTCTCATTCTATCAACAATTATATCTAAGTGAAGTTCACCCATTCCAGAAATAATAGTTTGTCCTGTTTCTTCATCAGATTTAACTCTAAATGTAGGATCTTCTTCTGCAAGTTTAGCTAAAGCAATTCCCATTTTTTCTTGGTCAGCTTTAGTTTTTGGTTCAACTGCAACAGAAATAACTGGTTCAGGGAATTCCATTTTTTCAAGAATTATAGGAGATTCAGCACTACATAAAGTATCTCCAGTAGTTGTATCTTTTAATCCTACAACTGCAGCTATATCTCCACAATAAACTACATCTTCTTCTGCTCTTTTATTAGCGTGCATTTGAAGAAGTCTACCCATTCTTTCTTTTTTACCCTTAGTAGAGTTTAATACATATGATCCTTTGTTAGCTATTCCAGAGTAAACTCTAAAGAAAGTTAATCTTCCTACAAAAGGATCTGTCATAACTTTAAAAGCTAAAGCAGAGAAAGGTGCTTCATCAGATATTTCCAATTTAACAACTTCTTCTAAGTTTTTAGGATTATGTCCAACAATGCAACCTTTTTGAGTAGGTGCAGGCATAAAATCAATTATTACATCTAGTAATGGTTGAATTCCTTTATTTTTAAATGCAGTTCCACAAAGTACAGGAATGATAATGTTTCCAATAGTTCCTGCTCTTAAAGCAACTTTAATTTCATCAACTGAAATTTCTTCTTCAGCTAAGTATTTTTCCATTAGAGCATCGTCACATTCAGCAACAGCTTCTACTAATTCTTCTCTCATTTGAGTAGCTTCATCTAGTAGTTCAGCTCTAATTTCTCTTTCTTCAATATTAGCTCCGATTTCATCAAGATAAACAATTTCTTTCATTTTGATCAAATCTACAATTCCTTCAAAATTTTCTTCAGCACCAATAGGTAGTTGAAGAGGAACAGGGTTAGCTCCTAATTTTTCTCTGATATCGTTTACGCACATTTTAAAATCTGCTCCAACTCTATCCATTTTATTAAAGAAAGCCACTCTTGGTACTTCATATTTGTCAGCTTGTCTCCAAACAGTTTCAGATTGTGGTTGAACACCATCAACTGCAGAGAAAACTGCAACAGCACCATCAAGAACTCTTAAAGATCTTTCAACCTCAACAGTAAAGTCCACGTGTCCTGGTGTGTCTATTATATTTATTCTGTGTTTTTTCCAGAAACATGTTGTAGCAGCAGAAGTTATAGTAATACCTCTTTCCTGCTCTTGCTCCATCCAGTCCATAGTTGCTGCTCCATCATGAACTTCTCCGATGTTATGGTTAACTCCTGTATAGAAAAGAATTCTTTCTGTAGTAGTAGTTTTACCAGCATCAATGTGAGCCATTATACCAATGTTTCTAGTCATGTCTAATGAAACTTGTCTAGCCATTTAGTAATCCTCCTTGATATAAAATTACGCTAAATTAATATTTATAGTGTGCGAAAGCTCTGTTAGCTTCAGCCATTCTATAAGTATCTTCTTTTTTCTTCATAGTTGCGCCTTCATTATTTGCTGCTGCAGTTAATTCAGCTGCTAATTTTTCTACCATACCATATTCTTTTCTAGCTCTAGTAAAAGCTTTTAACCATCTTAATGCTAAAGTTTGTTGTCTTTCCAATCTAACTTCAGTAGGAACTTGATAAGTTGCTCCACCAATTCTTCTAGATCTTACTTCAACTTGAGGTTTAATGTTTTCCATTGCTTGTTTGAAAACGTCGTACCCCTCTTTACCAGTTTTTTCTTTAATTAAATCCATTGCTGAATAAAATATAGATTCAGATAAAGATTTTTTACCATCTACCATTAATGCATTTATAGTTTTAGTTACTACCTTATCGTTATATCTAGAATCAGGTAATACATCTCTTTTTACTGCTGCTCTTCTTCTTGACATATTAAACTGTTCACCTCCTTAATTTTTATAAATTATTATGCTTTTTTTACACCATATTTAGATCTTGATTGTTTTCTATTATTAACTCCTGCTGTATCTAGAGCTCCTCTAATAATTTTGTATCTAACTCCTGGTAAATCTTTTGTTCTTCCACCTCTTATAAGTGCAATTGAATGTTCTTGTAAATTGTGTCCTTCACCTGGTATGTAACAAGTAACCTCGATTCCATTTGTTAATTTAACTCTGGCAACTTTTCTTAAAGCTGAGTTTGGTTTTTTAGGTGTAGTAGTATAAACTCTTACACAAACTCCTCTTCTTTGTGGGTTTCCTTGTAATGCTGGTGACTTACTTGTTTCTTCTAAAGTTTGTCTTCCTTTTTTTACTAATTGATTTAGAGTAGGCATTTGACCCTCCTTCCGATTTTTTATTTTATAATTAAATTATACAACTTAAATATTATAGCTTTTATATAAATAAAAGTCAATTATCTTAGTCTATATAGCAGAGATTATTCTATCATACTTTATTATATTTATAAAGTTTTTTTTAAATTTTTTAATTCAGTTTCTATATTTTCCCATTCCTCCATAGATAACAGCATATCATTTTCTAGAATATCTAAATTATTTTGAATCTCTAATAATTCTTCTAGATTATTTTTTTTACCAGCTGATTCATAAAGAGCCTCTAAGTTATTTTTTTTGTCATCTAGTAATTCAATATTCTTTTCAATGTCTGAAGATTTTTTTTCTAGAGAAGCTATTTTATTTTTTTTTTTTTTTTGTTCTTCATAATTACTATTTTTTTCAACATTTTTTTTAGGAGAGGTTTTTAATTTAAAGTTGCAGTATTCACTATAATTTCCAGAAAATTTAACAGCTTCTTGATTATTTATTTCATAGATTGTGTTAGTTACATTTTCAAGAAAATATCTATCATGGGATACTATTAAAAGGGTTCCAGAAAATTCTTCCAAAGCCTCTTCTAAAATTTCTCTAGAATATATATCCAAATGGTTAGTTGGTTCATCTAATATTAAAAAGTTAGATTTTTTTAAGATTAGTTTCATTAGAGAAACACGGGCTCTTTCCCCACCACTAAGAGAACCGATTATTTTAAATACATCATCTTCAGGAAAAAGAAAACCTCCAGCTAATTTACGAACATCTTCTTCCCCCATTGGATAGTTAAACATAAATTCATTAAGAATACTAGCTTTTAAATCAAGGTTTTTATGATTTTGATCGTAATAACCAATAGAGACTCTTTCTCCAATTTTTATCTCTCCAGAATCTTGTGGAATATCCCCAGTGATTATTTTTAATAAGGTTGATTTCCCTACTCCATTTTTACCAATAAGGCCTATTCTCTCTCCTTTAAATATATCTAAGTTTACACCTGAAAAAAGAGTGTTGTCTTCAAAAGATTTTGAAAGATTTCGAATATTTAAGACCCTATCTGCACTTGGTTTTTCGACTTCAAATTTAAGTTTCATTTTACGTGGAGCAATAGAAGGATTTTCCATTTTTTCCATACGATTGAGTAAGCTTTGACGACCTCTAGCTTGTTTTGACTTTATTCCAGCTTTATATCTTTGAATATATTCTTCAGTTTTTTTAATTTTATCTTGTTCTTTATTAAAGGCTTTTAGAGCACCACTTAAATAAAGTTCTTTTTGGATAATAAAGTCATCATAATTACCTCTGTATGTTTTTAAATAATGATTTTCAATTTCAAATATTTTAGAAACTACATTGTTTAAAAAATATCTATCATGGGAAATAACTATAACTGAGTTATTATAATCTTTTAAAAATTTTTCAAGCCATTCAATGGCTATTAAGTCTAAATGGTTAGTAGGCTCATCTAGTATCAAAAGTTCAGGCTCTTCCAAAAGAATTTTACTTAGAGCCACTCTAGATTTCTGACCACCAGAAAGAGTTTCAATTTTTTGAGTCCATAATTCTTCTGGTAAACCAAGACCATGTAATATTTGTTTTACTTTATATTCAATTGCATAACCTTCATTATGCTCATATCGAGAAATTACAGTGGATAGTTCTTCCATAATCTCATCAAAATTATCAGGTTCTTGAGAGATTTTTAAATTTAAAGAGGTTATCTTGTTATAATCATCTAGAATTTTTTTAAAAACAAGCATTAATTCATCAAAAACACTATTGTTATTATTTATATCTATATTTTGAGAAAGATATCCTATTTTTAAATTGTTTTTTTTTGAAATGTTTCCCCTTTGATTAGTTTCAGGATTAACATCATTGATTTCTTGTCCTAGAATTATTTTAATAAGAGTTGTTTTCCCAACTCCATTCATACCAATTAAACCTATTTTATCTTTAGAATCTATAGAAAAAGATAAATCTTTAAATATAGTCTCTCCAGAAAAGCTTTTGTATAAATTATTTACATTTAATATAGCCATAGTTATTCTCCTAATTATATTTATTCGAAAAATATTATACCATATTTTATAAATATAAAATATATTTAATATGAAATATCTAAGAAAAAAAAGAAAGCTTTGAAAATTTATAGTATAATATAAACAATAAGAAATAAAGGGGAGGATTGTTTTGAAGAAATTTATATACATATTATTAACAATATTTTTGCTAGGATGTTCTCAAATAACTAGTTTTAAATCTGAAAAAAATAACGATGAAAATAATGCCTATGATTTAGCAATTATAAGCACAGGGAATGGAAAGGGAAGTTTAGAAGAAGGTGTAGGTTATCCTCGGATTTATACAATAATAAAAAGAGCCAAGGGAATGTACGGAGAAAATAATGTTTTATATTTAGATTCAGGTGGAAATTTTTCAGGAACAACTATTGCTAATAGAACAAAAGGATCTTCAAGTGTGGCAGTATTAAATGGAGTTGGATTAAAGGCTACCACTGTAGGGGAGGGAGACTTCAAGTATGGTTTAAAAGGGCTTACAAATTTACAAGAAAAATCTAATTTTAAAATAATAGGAACTAATATTAGGGAAAATGATAAAAGCTCATTTTTAACTCATTATTTAATAGAAGAAATTGGAGATAAAAAAATTGGAATAATTGGATTAATTTCTCCAGAGTTTTATAAAGATTTAAATGGAGAAGATATTGAAAAAATATCAATTGAAGATCCGATTGTATCAGCTTCATTAATAGTAAAGGAGTTGAAAAAAGAAAAGGTTGACTTTATTATAGCCTTATCATCTTTAGGAAATGATGAAAGAACAAATAAAGAATGGACAAGTGGAGAATTAGCAAAATCAGTAAATGGAATAGATTTAATTATAGACAGTGGAAAAAATAAAGTAACAAGTTTTCAAATAAAAAAAACATTAATCATTTCTTCAAAAGAGCAATTAAGATCAGTTGGAATTGTCCAAGTAGATCTAGATTCAAGATTAAAAAATGAAAATTTAAATTATAAGTTAATAAAAACTGAAGATATTTATAGACCTAAAGAAAATAGAAAGTACAAAGTTAAAAAGGGAGATACACTATACTCTTTAGCAAAAAATAATAATATAAAATTAGAAGAGCTTATAAAAGCTAATCCTGAAATTACAGATGGGAGAACAATTGAAATTGGTAGGGAATACAATATACCAATCTCCAATGAAAATTTATCTGTATATAATAAAAATAATAAGTTATTAAATATTGAAGAAGACAAAAATATAAAAGCTATAATAGAAAAAATAAATAAAAAAAGGATATAGATATGGATTTTTCTTTAAATATGAAACAAGAATTAAAATTAATATTAACTCAAAGTATGAAAATGTCCCTTAATATTTTAGAGATGTCATCTTTTGATTTGGAAAAATATATATTAGATGAGAGTAAAAAAAATCCATTTGTAGAAGTTCAATATATTAGCCATTCTAAAAAAAATAAAAGTTCATCTGACGTTTCTCCCCTTGATTTTGCGCATCAAGAGAAAAATTTAATTGATTTTTTAGAAGAACAAATAGGATATTTAAACTTAAGTACTAACCAAAGATTTTTATATACTTTCATTGTTAATAATTTAAATAGTAAAGGATATTTAAATTTAAGTGTAAATGAAATAAAAAGTTTAACAAAATTTTCAATTAAAGAAATAAAAGAAGCACTAAAAAACATTAAAAAATTTGAACCAATAGGAATTTGTGCTTCAAATTTAGAAGAGTGTTTAATTATTCAATTGCACAAAAAAAATATAAACGATATTAAACTAGAATATATAATAAAAAATTTATTAAATGAAGTGGCTCTTGGAAAGCTGGAAGAAATTGGTGAAAAGGTTGAGTTAACTAAAGAGGAAATTTTAGATAAATTAAAAATAATAAGAACTTTAAATCCCATTCCTTCTAGAGGTTTTTATATGGGGGAAGCAATAAGATATATTATACCAGAAGCTGAAATAATAAAGTATGAGAATAAATATATACTTATTATGAATGAAGAAAATACTCCTAAAATCAAAATAAAAAACAATTCAAAGGTAGAAACAAGTAAAACAAATGATTATTTTACTTCAGCAAATAATTTAATAAAATGTATAGAAAAAAGAAATGAAACTTTAAAAAAAATACTAGAATTAATTTTAGAAGAACAATATGACTATTTTTCAATGAAGTCTGTTAAAAAGGCTTTGCCTATGAAAATTGTAGCTAAAAAATTAAATTTACACGAATCAACTGTATCGAGAGCTATAAAAAACAAGTATATAAAAACTGAACGGGGAATTGAAAGGATAAGAGATTTTTTCATATTAGATGGACAAAAAGAAAATATAGAAAACTTGATACAGGATATAATCTTAAAGGAAAACAGAGAAACACCTGTATCAGATCAAGAAATAACAAATAAATTGAATAATTTGGGAATAAAAATAGCAAGAAGAACAGTTTCTAAATATAGAGAAAATTTAGGTATTAAATCAAGTTCTAAAAGGAAAATGAGAAATATGGAGGGGAAATGATAGTAGGTTTAACAGGGGGAATAGCTTCGGGAAAATCCACAGTAAGTAATATTTTAAAAGAGTTAGAAATTAAAATTATAGATGCAGATATAATTGCAAAAAAAATTTCAGAAAAAGCAGAAATAAAAAAGGAAATTCTTTTAAAATTTGGAGAAGAGATATTAAATTCTCAAAAAGAAATAGAGCGCAGAAAATTAAGAGAAATAGTTTTTAAAAATAAAGAAAAATTAAAAATTTTAAATAGTATATATCACCCTAGAATAAAAGATGAATTTAAAAAAATAAAGGAAAATCATAATAAAGATGATATAATAATATTCGATGTTCCTTTACTATTTGAAACAGATATAGATAAAGAATGTGATAAGATCATTTTAGTCTGTATAGATGAAGAAATTCAAATTGATAGGTTAATGAAAAGGGATGGTATAGATAGTGACTTAGCTAAAATGATTATAAAGAACCAAATGCCTCAAGAAGAAAAAATGAAAAAAGCGGATATTATTTTATATAATGATGGAACATTAGATGAGTTAACCAGAAAAACAAAAATGATAATAGAAGATATTATAAGGAGAAAATAGAAGATGAAAATAGTAGCCCCAGCAGGGGACATAGAGAGATTTTATGCAGCAATTAAATCAGGTGCAGATGAAATATACATGGGATTAAAGGGATTTGGAGCTAGAAGAAATGCAGAAAATTTTACAGTTGAAGAAATTAAAGAAGCTATAGATTATGCTCATGAAAGAGGGAGTAGAGTCTTTTTAACTTTAAATACATTAATGAAAAATGTGGAGATAGAATTTTTATATACTAATTTTAAAAAACTTTATGAACATGGGTTAGATGCTGTAATTATACAAGATTTAGGATATTTTAGATTTTTAAAAGAAAATTTTCCAAATATAGATTATCATGGAAGTACTCAAATGACAGTGGCAAATCATGTTGAAGCTAATTATTTAAAAAAAATAGGTTTTAAAAGAATTGTATTGCCAAGAGAAATGTCTTTTGAGGAAATAAAAAAAATAAAAGAAAAAACAGATATAGAGTTAGAGGTATTTGTATCAGGGGCTTTATGTGTAAGTTATTCTGGAAATTGTTATATGAGCAGTTTTATAGGTGGAAGAAGTGGAAACAGAGGAATGTGTGCACAACCTTGCAGAAAAGAGTATACAACTTCCACAAGAAAAGGATATTTGTTAAGTCCTAAGGACCAATTAATGAAATTGGAAGAAATAAATAAGTTAAAAGAGATAGGAATTGATTCTATAAAAATAGAAGGAAGAATGAAACAAAGCAACTACATATATGAAGCAGTTACTTATTTTAAAGGGTTGCTAAAAGGAGAAGAAAATAAAAACAATATAGATACTATATTCAATAGAGGATATTCTAAAGGATATTTAGGGAATAGTAGTAGTTTAATAAATGAACAATATTCATTTAATGTTGGTAAAAGGATTGGAATAGCAAGTGGTAAAGAAGTAAAATTAGAAGAAAATATTATGTTAGGGGATGGTATAACTTACTATTCTAAGGATTTTGAAAATTTAGGTGGAGATTATATAAATAGAATAGAGAAGAAAAGCAAAAAAGAAAAGTTTAAAGAAGCTTCTCCAGGGGATAAAATAATTCTATTAAAAATTCCAAGTGGAACAAAATATATATTTAAAAATTATGATAAAAAAATAAATTCAGAAATAGAGTCTAATTTAAAAAATTCAAATAAATATTTGGAAATAGAAGCAAAATTTATTGGGAAATTAAATGAAAAACCATCTATAGAAGTTAGTTGTTTTAACAATTTCGGAGAAAAAATAAGTGCAAAATTTTCAGGAGAGAAACCTTTAGAAAAAGCTTCTAAAAAAGCAGCTACAGTTGAAGAGGTTTCTAAAAAGTTAAAAGAAACAGGAGGAACATCTTTCCAAATAGGGAAATGTAACATAACTATTGATAAAGAAATATTTTTACCAGTATCCCTTCTAAAACAACTAAGAAGAGAAGTTTTAAGTATGTTAACAAGTAAATTAGTAGAAAGTTATAGAAGAAAATTAGATGATACAGTGAAAAAATTTGAAATAGAGATTTCTCAAGATGTACCAAAACACTCACAAATATCAGCAGTTGTTTGTAACGATGAGCAAGAAAGACTTCTAAAAGAATTGGGGATAAAGAAGATATATAAAAAAGGATATCAAGTGGCAAAGGAAGTTAATTTGAATTTTATAGATCTAAATTCTAATTTGGCCAGTAACTTATATCAAGTATTAAAAAATAAATCTGAAGAGATTACTGTTAATTGGAACTTAAACATAACAAATATATATTCTATTATGGAACTAAGTAAATTAAACAATGTAAAAACAGTTGTTTTATCTCCTGAATTAAGCTTTGAAGAATTGGAAAATATAGGGAAAGTTCCTGTTAGAAAGGCAATGTTAGGATATAGTAAATTATTAGGAATGTATATAGAAAGAGGATTATTTGAGAATAATGAAATTATAGAAAGTCCACAAAGAGATAAATTCATTTCAAGAATAAATGAATTAGGGAATACTGAAATATATTTTAGCAAAAGTTTAAATGTTCTTAGTCAAGTTAAAAGATTAGGGAAAATAGGTATTGATGAAGTTATAATTGAATTATTAGACGAAACACCAGAGGAGATAAAGTATATTATAAATAATATAAATAGAAAAGAAAACTTGTATAGTCCTTATAATTATGAAAGGGGAGTACTTTAATGAAAAGAAAGATAATAAAAAATTTAGGAACATGGTTTGGATTAGGAGATTTACCAAAAGCTCCAGGAACATTTGGAACTTTAGGGGGGATACCTGTCTATATAGGATTAAATTTTGTTAGAAAAATTTTTCCAAATGATTTAGTATATAATTCATTTTATTTTATGTTTTTAATGACCTTTTTTATTGTTGCTGTTTATGTTGCTAACATTTGTGAAAAAGAAATTTATCATGAGAAAGATCCTCAAAATGTTGTTATTGATGAAGTTTTAGGGTACTTAACAACATTATTTTTGATAAATCCTGTTGGAATAAAAGAGAGTTTTGTAGCTATTTCATTAGCTTTTGTAATATTTAGATTCTTTGATATTACAAAAATAGGTCCTATTAATAAATCTCAAAATTTAGGAGAAGGAGTAGGAGTAGTAATAGATGACTTTTTAGCAGGAATAATAGGAAATTTCTTGTTGGTTTGTATATGGTCTTTATTATTTTAAGGAAGGGGAACTGGAAAAATGAAAGCAACACTTATATTGGTTGGGACAGAATTATTAAATGGGGGAATGATCGATACAAATAGCATTTACATGTCTGAAAAATTAAATTCTTATGGAATTTCCATAAAATATAAAATAGTTGTAAAGGACGATATTAATGAAATAAAAGAGGCTATAGAAATAGCTAAAAAAAGTAGTGATTTAGTTATTCTATCAGGTGGATTAGGGCCTACAATAGATGATTTAACAAAGGTAGCAGTTGCAAATTATTTAGGGAAAAAATTAACAATAGACAAAGATGATTTAGACAGGTTAAAAATCAAATTAAAAGAAAGAAATATTGATTTTTTAGAAGAAAATAAAAAAGAAGTAGAAAAAGTAGAAGGTGCAACTTTTTTTAATAATGAAGTGGGAATGGCTCCAGGTATGTATGTGGATGGAATAGCTTGTTTCCCTGGTGTTCCAAGAGAATTATACAATTTATTTCCAAAATTTTTAAAATGGTATTCAACTAAAATGAAGCTAAATATAGATAAAATTTATATAAGAGATTTATTAACCTATGGAATAGCTGAATCTCTTTTGAATAAGAAATTAATTCCATATTTTGTTGAGACAGGAATAGATTATGAATTTTTAATAAAAGATTATGGAACTATAATAAGATTACAATACAAAGAAAGTAATAAAAACTTAGTAGAAAAAATAATTAAAAAGATATATAATGAGATAGGTAACAAAATTTTTAGTGAAGGAAATATAAAATTAGAAGAAGTAATATTAAATAAACTAAAGGAAAGAAACTTATTATTTTCAGTTGCAGAGTCTTGTACTGGAGGAATGATATCTTCTAAAATAGTTGGAGTTTCAGGGGCATCTGAAGTTTATAAAGAAGGTTTAGTAACCTATAGCAATTCTTCTAAAGTTGAAAGACTAGGAGTAAAAGAGGAAACTCTTAAAAGCTATGGAGCAGTAAGTTTTGAAACTGCAAAAGAAATGGTTGAAGGATTAAAAACAGCTGTTGGAATATCTGTTACAGGAATTGCTGGACCCAATGGTGGAACTTTGGAAAAACCAGTTGGGTTAGTATATATAGGTTTAAAAGTAAATGAAAATATAGAAGTGATGAAAAAAATTTTTAAAGGATCAAGGGAAGAAATAAGAGAAAAAACTGTATTGTGTAGTTTATTTTATTTAAATAAATTATTAGATAAAGGAAGTAATTAATATGACTATAGGGGAAAGAATTAAAAAGCAAAGGAACGAAAAAGGGTTTTCATTAAGAGAGCTAGCTAGCAAAGTTGATTTATCTGCTAGTTTTTTATCTCAAATTGAACAGGGGAAAGCGTCTCCATCCATTGAGAATTTAAAAAAAATAGCAAATTGTTTGGAAGTTAGAGTAAGTTATTTAATAGAAGATGAAGATGAAAAAATAGCCTCATATCATTTAAAGAAAAAAGAAAGAAGGTATGTGGAAAGTATAGATTCTAAAACGTCAATTTCATTACTAACATCTTCTAAAATAGAAAAAGATATGGAACCAATAATGTATGAAATAAAACCAGGTGGAGAAAGCGGTAGAGGTCTTTTTAATCATAATGGAGAAGAATTTATATATATAGTTGAGGGTACTTTAGATATATATATAGAAGATCACGCAACAACATTGAATGAAGGAGATAGTTTTTATTTTAAATCTACTTTAAATCATAGATTTAAAAATAATGGGAAAAAACTAACTAAAGCTTTATGGGTAGTAACACCACCAACATTTTAAAACGTATGGAGGAAAAAATGAAAATAGAAGTAAAATATTTAAATGCAATGAGATTAACGAAATTGCTAATAGCAGCAAGTAGATGGCTCTCAAGGCATGCAGATATATTAAATGATTTAAATGTTTACCCTGTTCCAGATGGAGATACTGGAACAAATATGTCTATGACACTTCAGGCTGTAGAAAATGATTTAGTTAGACTTAGTTACGAGCCAGAAATGAATGAATTGTGTGAAATAGTATCTGAGACAATTCTTTTGGGAGCAAGAGGAAATTCAGGAACAATATTATCTCAAATAATTCAAGGATTTTTGGATGGATTAAAAGGAAAGGAAGAAGTAAGTGTAGATGATGTAATAATAGCTTTTGATAAGGCGAAGGAAAAAGCCTATAAAGCAGTAAATGATCCTGTGGAAGGAACAATGCTTACAGTAATAAGAATGGTTTCTGAGGCAGCTAAAGTTTATGATGGAAATAAAAATGATTTTATTCCATTTTTAACTTACTTAAAAAATGTAGCTGCTGATGCAGTTGAAGAGACTCCTAATTTATTAAATAAGTTAAAAGAGGCAGGAGTAGTAGATGCAGGTGGAAAGGGAATTTATTATATATTAGAAGGATTTGAAAAATCTGTAACTGATCCACAAATGTTAGAGGATTTAGAGAGAATAATACAATCTCAGTCAAAAAGAAAAGAAATTTTAGATGCAAATGTGTCTATTTTAGAAGATATAGAATATAAATACTGTACTGAATTTATTATTGAAAATGGTGATTTTGATTTAGATAGTTACAAAGAAAAAATAGGTATATATGGGAACTCAATGGTTTGTGCTCAATCTTCTAAAAAAACAAAAACTCATATTCACACAAATAATCCAGGTTTAGTTTTTGAAGTTGCTTGTAAATTAGGGGACTTATCTCATATGAAAATAGATAATATGGCATTACAGCAACACAAAAATAATTTATTTGAAAATTATGATGGATTTAATAATAATAAAGATTATTTAATGCAAAATAAAAATAGCAAACCAGTAGCATTTTTTGCAATTGTAGATAATAAAGAATTAGGTGAAGAATTTATAAAAGTTGGAGCTACAGCAGTTTTAATTGGTGGTCAAACTAAAAATCCAAGTGTAGCAGATATTGAAAAAGTTTTAAATAAAATTGAAGCAGAGACTGTATATTTGTTACCAAATAATAAAAATATAATTTCAGCTGCTAAGATAGTTGCAGAAAGATCAAATAAAGAAGTAGTTGTTGTGGAAACAAAAACTATGTTAGAAGGACATTATATTATAGAAAATAAAGATTTAGGATTAGAAAAAATTACAGAGCAGATTGTTTATAATAATTCTATAGAAATAACAAAAGCAGTGAGAGATACTAGGGTAGATTTATTAGAAATAAAAGAAGGGGATTTTATTGCTCTAGTTAATGGAAAAATAAAAGAAAAATCTGAAAATTTGAAAGAATTACTAAACAAAATAAAAGAAAATTATATTTCAAAAGAGACATTGAAAGTCCTTATTTCTATTGGGAAAGAAGGTTCAAATAAAGATATAGAAAATATGGAAAATTTAGATGAATATATAAAATATGAAAAAATAGAAGGATTACAAGAAAATTATTTTTATTATATATATATAGTAAATAGGGATCCAAATCTTCCAGAAATAGCTTTAGTAACAGATTCTACATCTGACTTAAGTAAAGATATGATTAAAGATTTGAAAAATATTGAAATAATTCCATTAAAAGTTAAATTAGATGGAAATAACTATTATAGAGATGGAGTAGATATTTCAAAGGAAGAATTTTGGAAAAAACTAATTGCAGAAGGACAACTACCTAAAACATCTCAACCTTCCCCAGCAGAATTTAAAAATTTATATGAAAAATTATTAAATAGGGGATACAAAAAAATTATTTCACTTCATATTTCAGGAAAACTTAGTGGAACTCAACAAGCTGCTAGGGTTGGAAGAAGTATGTTAAAAAGAGATAAAGATGTAATAATAATAGACTCAAAAACAGTTACATTTGCTTTAGGATTTTTAGTTACAGAAGCAGCTAAGATGGCCCAAAAAGGAAAATCATTATCTCAAATTATAAAGTGGATAGAAGAAAGCAAAGAAGCAATGAAGGTTTATTTTGTAGTTAAAGATTTAGCATTATTACAAAAAGGTGGAAGAGTAGGAAAAACATCTGCAACAATAGGTGGAATTTTAAAGATTAAACCAATTCTAAAAATGGAAAATGGAGAAATTATAATTGAAACAAAAGCTATAGGAGAAAAGGGAGCAATGCTCCATATGGAGAAATTAATAAAATCTAGCAAAACATCAATAATTTTATATACTGGTTGGGGAGGAGAAAGAACTCAATTATCCAACGCAGACACTATTAAAAATATGGCTGAAAAATATAAGAAGGTTGATTATAGAGGTAGAGTTGAAATTGGAGCAGTAATTGGTTCCCATGTTGGAGCAGTTTATGGAATGGGGATTATGGATAAGATAAGGTAACGAAGGACTCAATTTGAGTCCTTCTATCTTTTAGAAGACGTATATAGTAAAAGCTTCTAAAATTATAATAGTTTCCAAGAATCATCATAAATTTAATTTGTAAATATATTTAGATACTAAGGAGAGGGATAATATGAAATTTTCAAGTTATTTAGATAAAAATTTAATTTTTAACGGTCTAAAGGGAAATACTCAGGAAGAAATTATAGAGAATATGCTTAGAGAGATGTCTAAAAAAGATCCTAAAATAGCAGAAAAAGAAAAAGAAATTAAGGAAGCTGTTTTTAAAAGAGAAAAAGAAATTTCAACTGCAATTGGAAAAGGAATAGCAATACCCCATGCAAGAATGTCAAAATTTAATGATTTTGTTGTAGCTATAGGGATAATAGAAAATCCTATAAAAGTTCAAATAGAGGGCTTAAATGAAGAAGATGAAGTAAAGGTAGTTTTTTTAATAGTCTGTGATATATTAAAAAATAAAAATATATTAAAAGTAATGAGTGCTATAACTAAATTAGTGGTGAAATATCCAGAAATTATGGAAAAAATAAAAAATTCTAAGGATTCAGAAGAAATTTTCAACTTAATTGACAGTGTTCAACTTGAAATTGGAAAAAAAATTATAGCTGATGATGTTTTAAGTCCAAATATAGTACCAGTAACACCAGACATGACATTGGAATTTGTGGCAAAAAGATTGATTGTAGAAAAAATTGCAGGAATACCTGTTGTGGATAAAAATAGAAATTTTCTAGGAGAAATAACAGAAAAAGAATTAATTGAATTTGGAATGCCTAAATATTATTCTGTTATGTCAGACTTAAATTTTTTAACTATTGGGGAACCTTTTGAAGAATACTTAGTTAATGAAAAAACAGCTTTAATAGAAAATATCTATAGAAAAAAAGAATCAGTATGTATTATTGATAGAAAAGCTCCAATTATGGAAATTTGTTTTATTATGATAAATAAAGGAATTACAAGAATTTATGTAGTTGAAGACGGAAAATATTGTGGGGTAATTAGAAGATACGACATAATAAAGAAAATTTTACATATATAATTTAGAAGAAATTTTAGGAGGAACAATGTTTTATTTAGTAGCTGGATTAATTATTTTTGTAGGAACATTTTATTTTATAATAACTGAAAAAATACCATCAGCTTGGGCAACAATGCTAGGTGGATTGCTAATGTCTTTAATTGGTATAATGAATGAAGAAGAAGCTTTAGAATCAATAGCAGAAAGGTTAGAAATACTATTTTTGTTAATAGGAATGATGATAGTAGTACACATTATTTCAGAGACGGGTGTTTTCCAGTGGTTTGCAATAAAAGTAGCCCAAATGGCAAAGGGAGAGCCATTCAAATTGATATTAATGTTATCTATTGTTACAGCTATTTGTTCAGCATTTTTAGATAATGTTACCACTATACTATTAATGGCTCCTGTATCAATTCTTTTAGCAAACGAGTTAAGATTAGATCCTTTTCCATTTGTTATGACTGAAATAATGGCAGCAAATATAGGAGGAGTAGCAACTTTAATAGGTGATCCAACTCAACTAATTATAGGTCATGAAGGGAAAATAGGATTTAATGAGTTTATAGTTAATACTTCACCTATGGCAGTTATAGCTATGGTTATCTTACTTTTGAACGTTTACTTTTTTTACTGTAAAAAAATGGAAGTTTCAAGAGAATTAAAGGCAAGAATAATGGAATTAGATCCTAGTCGTTCTTTGAAAGATAAAAGAGTTCTAAGAATAGCATTAGTTATATTTTTACTTATTATAACAGGCTTTATTTTAAATAATTTTGTGAATAAAGGATTAGCTATTATCTCATTATCTGGAGCTATAATACTAGTTGTTGCAACAAAAAAAGAACCAAAGGAAGTTTTAGTTAATGTGGAATGGGAAACATTATTCTTTTTCATAGGTTTATTTATGATGGTAACAGGTATAGAGCATTTAAATGTAATTAGCTTTATAGGAAATAAAATAGTTAGAGTCACTGAAGGAAAGTTTAATTTAGCTTTAATTTTAATAACTTGGGTTTCAGCTGGATTTACTTCAATTATAGGAAATGTAGCCAACGCAGCAACTGTGTCTAAAATAATAGCAGTTATGGAACCAGCTTTTCAAAATGAAGTTCATGTAAAAGCTCTTTGGTGGGCTTTGTCTTTTGGATCTTGTTTAGGTGGAAATTTAACTATTTTAGGTTCAGCTACTAATGTGGTTGCTGTTGGAGCGGCTAAAAAAGCAAGTTGTAAAATAGATTTTGTAAAGTTCTTTAAATTTGGGGCATCAATATCTTTACAAACATTAGTTGTAGCTACTATTTATTTATTAATCAGATATTAATTTGGGAGAAAATATGAAAATATATAGATTTGAAGAGCTAGACTCAACTAATACTTTTTTAAAAAATTTAGAAACAAAAAACAATTATGATGTGGCAATAGCTGATAAGCAGACACTAGGAAGAGGAAGAAGTGGTAATAAATGGTCTTCTGAAATTGGAGGAGCATATTTTAGTTTCCTGTTGAAAGAAAATCCTAATATTTCTAGAGAAGAGTATTCAAGATTACCTTTAGTAGTAGGTTATTCCCTTCTAAAGACATTTGAAAAATTAGAAGGGCTGGATTTTAAATTTAAATGGACAAATGACATTTATGTGTTAGATAAGAAATTAAGTGGGATATTAGTAGAAAAAAGAGAAGACTTTTACATAATTGGTATAGGAATAAATTTAAATAATTCTATAACTGAAGAATTTAGGAAAAAAGGAATTTCATTAAAAGAGATAACCAATAAAGATTATAATAAAGAAGAACTTATTTTTAACGTTATAGAAGATTTTAAAAATAATTTAAATTATTACTTTAGTGGAAGTTGGTATGAGATATTAAATTATTTAAATTCAAAAAATTATTTGTTTGGAAAGAGCATAGTTATAGATTTAAGAAATAAAAAAGAAGAAGGAATAGGACAGAGTATTTCTAAAAAAGGTGAATTTTTAGTTGAAATTAAAGGTGAAAGAAGAAGTTTTTCCATAGGAGAAATTCACATTAAAGGATTTTAAAAATTAAAAGAAAGAATTATTAGTTTAGGGGATAATTCTTTCTTTTAATTTAAACTTTAAAGGAATTTGTTATAAATTAAAAAGAGAAAAACATTGATTATTGAGCATTTTTTTTGTTTTAAAGAAAAGTGACAGACAGCTTAAAATATGTTAAAATATAAAGTATGATATGCGTTTGTTGTTTAAAAAAGAGGAGAAAAACATGGGAAAAATAAAAATAAATACAGAGTTTATAAAATTAGATCAATTTTTAAAATGGACTGGAATTGCAGAAAATGGAGTAATGGCTAAAGATATAATTTTAGATGGTGAAGTATTAGTAGATGGTGAATTAGAAAAAAGAAGAGGAAAGAAATTATATCCAGGAAATATTGTTTTAGTTTTTGGAAAAGAGTATGTTGTGGAATAGAAATTTGTAGAGGTGAAGTTTTGAAAATTTTGGAAATAAATTATATTAATTTTAGAAATTTAAAAGATAAAAGCATAAAGCTATCACCAGAAATAAATTTATTTATAGGGAAAAATGGACAAGGGAAAACTTCAATAGTAGAGGCTATATATTTTAGTGCTACAGGGAAAAGTTTCAGAACTTCTAAATATAGTGAATTAATAAAATATAATAAAAAAAAATCAGGCTGTTACATGGAGTATGTTGATAAATTAAGCAACAAAAGTCTATCTATAAAATTTAATTTGGATAAAAAAGAATATGTATTCAATAAAAAAAATGTTTCTTATGAGGAATATTATGGAAAAGTTAATGTTGTTTCATTTATTCCTGAAGATATAGAACTCATAATGGGATCTCCTTCTGTTAGAAGAAGGTTTTTTAATGGAGAAATATCTCAGAGTAATGAAACATATTTTTATAATATAAGGAAATATAATAAATTATTAAAAATAAGAAACAAGTATTTAAAAGCTAAGGACACTAAAAACGAGATGTTCCTTATATATCAAGAGGAATTTATAAAATATGGATCATTAATTCTTCAAAAAAGAACGGAATATGTTAAAAACATATCAATTTTATTAAATTTAAATTACAGAAAACTCTTTGATAATAAAAAAGAATTATATTTGTCATATTCTTCATTTTTAGGTGACATTAAAAAGCTTAGTTTAAATGAGATACAAGAAAAATTTAGAAATTATATAGCAAAAAATAATATTAGAGAACTAAAATATGGATACTCTTTAGCAGGACCTCAAAAAGATGATTTTATATTTTTTTTGAATGAAAAAGAAGCTAAATCCTATTCTTCTCAAGGGGAAAAAAAATCAATAGTTTTTTCTTTAAAGTTGGCAGAATTAGATATGGTTTTAAAGGAAAAAAGAGAAAATCCAATTTTTATAATAGATGATTTATCATCTTACTTTGATAAAACAAGAAAGAAAAATATAATAGATTTTTTAATTAAAAGAAATATACAAGTTATGATCACTTCCACAGAGAAGTTTAAAATAAATTCAAAAGATTTCAATGTATGTGAAGGAGAGATTTATTGTGAAAATAATTAGCGTTGGAGACATGATAAATGATGGGATAAAAAAAAGTGAATCCCTAAGAGAAGCCTTTGTAAAAGCCTATTGGAAAGATATTGTTGGAAATCTAGATAAAAAATCAGAAGTAATAAAAATAAAAGATCAAAAATTATTTGTTAAGGTTGAAGGTTCTGCTAATTTACATTTTATGACAATGAAGAAAGGAATATATTTAAAAAATATTGAAAAGTTATTAAATGGCAAGTACATCCAAGAGATAGTTTATAAACTAGGGAAAATAAATTTAAATAACAAAATTTTAAATGAAGTTGAGAAACCAAAGGGATGTTTCAAAATAGATGAAATAGACAGTGTGGATTTTAGCGACTATTCCTTGGAAGAAAGGATAGAGAGATTATCTATAGTATCCAAAGAAAGAGAACTTTTTTTATTGGAAAATGGATATAAAAAATGTGTACAATGTGGAAATTTGTTCTTAGGAAAGAATCTTCGATGCCCGAAATGTAGGGGAATAAAAGATAGAACAGTTGTGAATAAATATTAAATGGAGGAAGATAGAAAATGAGTAATTATCAGGCAGAGGACATTACAGTTCTAGAAGGGTTAGAAGCAGTAAGAAAAAGACCTGGAATGTATATAGGAGCAACTTCAGAGAGAGGACTTCATCATTTAGTTTGGGAGATTATTGACAATTCAATTGATGAGGCTTTAGCAGGATTTTGTGACAAAATTAAAATAAGTATTCTTCCTAACAACATTATAGAGGTTATTGATAACGGAAGGGGTATTCCAACAGGAATTCACCCTAAATACGGTAAATCAGCAATGGAAATAGTTTTAACTGTTTTACATGCTGGTGGGAAATTTGAAAATGATAATTATAAAGTTTCTGGAGGACTTCATGGAGTTGGAGTTTCAGTAGTTAATGCTCTTTCAGAATGGTTAGAAGTTGAAGTAAAAAGAGAAGGAAAAATCTGGTATCAAAAATATGATAGAGGTGTTCCAGAAGAAGATGTAAAGCAAATAGGAGAAACTAATGAAACAGGAACTAAGGTTACTTTTAAAGCAGATTCAGAAATCTTTGAAACGTTAATTTATAATTATGAAATATTAGAAGTTAGATTTAAAGAATTAGCATATTTAAATAAAGGACTAGCTATAGAGTTAAATGATAAAAGAAAAGATCCGATTAAAACTTCAGATTTAATTTTTGAAGGGGGTATTATAGATTATATAAAGGAATTAGAACAAGATTCAGTTAAACTTATAAAGGAACCTGTTTATATGTCAGGAGAAGCAGACAATATAATAGTTGAAACTGCAATTTTATACAATACTAATCAAAGGGAAAAAATATACTCTTTTGTCAATAATATACATACTCATGAAGGTGGAACTCATGTTAGTGGATTAAAAACAGCTTTAACTAGAGTAATAAATGATGTAGGAAAATCCCAAGGATTTATAAAAGATAGAGATGGAAAATTACAAGGAACAGATATAAGAGAAGGTTTAACAGCAATTATATCTATAAAAATAGCTCAACCTCAATTTGAAGGTCAAACAAAGACAAAACTTGGAAATTCAGAAGTAACAGGTATAGTTTCAAACATTGTTGGAACTCAATTGAGAATGTTTTTAGAAGATAATCCTTCAGATACAAAAATAATAGTTGAGAAGGTTTTAAATTCAAAAAGAGCAAGGGAAGCAGCTCAAAAAGCAAGAGAATTAGTTTTAAGAAAATCAGCCTTAGAAGTTGGTTCTTTACCAGGAAAATTATCAGATTGTTCATCTAAAAATCCAGATGAATGTGAAGTATATATAGTGGAAGGAGATTCTGCTGGAGGATCTGCTAAACAAGGAAGAGATAGACGATTTCAAGCAATCTTACCTTTAAGAGGAAAGATACTAAATGTTGAAAAAGCCGGTCTTCATAGAGCCTTAGAAAATACAGAAGTGAGAGCTATGATCACTGCTTTTGGAGCAGGATTTGGAGAAAACTTTAATCAAGAGAAATTAAGATATGGAAAAATAGTATTAATGACAGATGCTGACGTTGATGGAGCTCATATAAGAACTTTATTACTTACATTTTTCTACAGATATATGGTAGAACTTTTACATAATGGAAATATTTATATAGCTCAACCACCATTATATAAGATTTCAGTTGGAAAGTCAGCTACTTATGTTTACAGTGATAAACAATTAAAAGAAGCCCAAACAAAATTAGATAGTGAAGGAAAAAGATATACATTACAAAGATACAAAGGATTAGGAGAAATGAACCCAGAACAATTATGGGAAACTACAATGGATCCAGATTCAAGAACTTTTTATCAAGTTCAAGTTGACGATGCTGTTGAAGCAGATGCAATTTTTGATAAATTAATGGGAGACAAAGTAGAACCAAGAAGAAAATTTATAGAGGAACATGCAGAGTTTGTTAAGAATTTGGATATTTAGTAATTGTATATGGAGAGGAGAAAAATATAATGTCTAATATTATAAATAGATATGTTGAAGATGAAATGAAGGAATCTTATTTAGATTATTCTATGAGTGTAATAGTTAGTAGAGCTTTACCTGATGTAAGAGACGGGATGAAGCCAGTTCATAGAAGAATTCTATTTGCAATGAATGAAATGGGAATGACCTATGATAAAGCCTATAAAAAATCAGCTAGAATAGTTGGGGAAGTTCTAGGTAAGTATCACCCTCATGGGGATACTGCAGTTTATGGAACAATGGTTAGAATGGCACAAGATTTTAATTATAGATATGAATTAATAAATGGGCATGGAAATTTTGGATCAATAGATGGAGATTCAGCTGCAGCAATGAGATATACAGAAGCAAGAATGTCTAAAATAACAAGTGAATTATTAGCAGATATTGATAAAAACACTATTGATTACAGAAAAAACTTTGATGATTCATTGGATGAGCCAACAGTTTTACCAGCTAAATTACCAAATTTATTATTAAATGGAGCTACAGGGATAGCTGTTGGAATGGCAACTAACATTCCTCCTCATAATTTAGGAGAATTAGTTGATGGGATATTAGCTGTAATAGAAAATAAAGAAATAACGTCTTTAGAGTTGATGGATTATATTCCAGGGCCAGATTTTCCAACAGGAGCAATAATAAATGGAAGAAGAGGAATTATTGATGCATATACAACTGGAAGAGGTAAAATAAGAGTAAGAGGAAGAGTTGAAATAGAAGAAGGAAATGGAAAATCAGGGAAAGCTTCTATAATTATTAAAGAAATTCCTTTTCAAGTTAATAAAGCTAATCTTATAGAAAAAATAGCAAGACTAGTTAGAGAGAAAAAAATAATTGGTATATCTGATTTAAGAGATGAGTCAGATAGAGACGGAATAAGAGTAGTTATTGAATTGAAAAAAAATGAAGAACCAGAAATTATATTAAATAAATTATATAAATATACAGAACTTCAAAATACTTTTGGAGTTATAATGTTAGCTTTGGTAAATAATGTTCCTAGAGTTCTAACTTTAAAAGAAGTATTAAATGAGTATATAAAACATAGATTTGAAGTTATTACAAGAAGAATTAAATTTGAATTGGAAAAAGCTGAAAAAAGAGATCATGTATTACAAGGATTTAGAATAGCTTTGGAAAACATTGATAGAATAATAGAATTAATAAGAGCTTCCCCAGATGGAAGCACCGCTAAAGAAGTTTTAATAGAAAAATATGCCTTTTCAGAAGTTCAAGCAAAGGCTATTATGGATATGAAACTTCAAAGGTTAACTGGTTTAGAAAGAGAAAAAATTGAAAATGAATTTGCAGAATTAGAAAAGAAGATAAAAGAATTTAAATTAATATTAGCTGATGAAGTGGAAGTATATGAAATAATGAAAAAAGAATTAAAAGAATTAAAAGAAAATTATAATGACGAAAGAAGATCAAGCATTCAAGATGAAAAATCAGATATTAATATAGAAGATTTAATAAAGGATGAAAAAGTCTTAATAACTATCACAAACAGAGGATATGTTAAAAGAATAGGGCTAGATACATATAGATCTCAAAAACGTGGAGGAAAAGGAGTTTCAACTCAAAACACAGTGGAAGATGATTTTGTCCAAGATATGGATATCATGTCAAATTTAGATTCTATGATGTTATTTACAGATAGAGGAAGAGTTTTTAATATAAAAGCTTATCAAATCCCAGAAACTTCTAGGCAATCAAGAGGAAAATTAATAGAAAACATTATAAAACTTCAAGAAAATGAAAAAATTAGATTTACAATAAAAATTAAAGAGTTTACAGACGAAAAAGAAATTATGTTTGTTACTAAAGATGGAACTGTTAAAAAAACAAATTTATTGGAATTTAAAAACATTAATAGTTCAGGAATAATAGCAATTAAATTAAGAGATGATGATGATCTTATTTATGTTGGAGTTATAAGTGACTTAGAAGATCAATTATTTATTTCAACTAAAAAAGGGTATGCAATAAGAATGGCTACAAAAGAAATTAGAAGTTTAAAAAGAAATACAACAGGAGTAAAAGGAATAACTTTAAGAAAAGATGATAATGTTGTATCAGCTTTGTTAATAAAAGATACTGAAGAAGAAAATATTTTAACAGTAACAGAAAATGGATACGGTAAAAGAACTAGAATTAATGAATATCCTCTTCAAGGGAGAGCTGGAAAAGGGGTTATTAATCTAAAATGTAATGAAAAAACAGGTAATATAGTTGAAGTAAAACCAGTTAGACCAGAAGAAGAGTTAATGGCAATAACATCTTTAGGTGTTGTATTGAGAACTCCTGTTGAAACAGTTTCTATATATGGAAGAACAGCTATGGGAGTGAAGATAATTAGGACTTCAGAAAATGAAAAATTAGTTGCTATTGCAAAGGTTAAAAATGAAAAAGACGAAGAAAAATTATTAGAAGAAGAAATGCAAGATAAGGGAATATCTAATTCAACTTTAAAAAGTAAAGAAACTCCAGTTGAAGAAGATTTATTTAAAACATTTGAAAATGAAGAAGATGAAAACTAATTAAATAAAAGCTATATATGGAGGGAAATTTATGAAAAAAAATGTTCTTTTGGTATTGGGGAATGGATATAATAGAGAAAATCTTATTGAAAGCGCAATATATTTAAGAGATAATTTGAATTTTGAAATAAGGCCTATTCATGTAAGAGATGTTAGAAAAAAAGAGTTTTTACCAAATGCTATTGATGGAATAATGTTAGAACCTATGATAGCAGATATAAACAAAGAGTGGACAAAATATGAAGATGAAGAAATAATAAAAATTCAAAAATTATTAAAAGATCGTGGAATTAACAGTGAGTTGGAAATTAAGTATGGTATAACTCCTGAAGTAGTAATACAAGAGCTTAAAAAATCAGATATGTTACTTATAGAGAAAGAAGAAAAATTCACAGAGGATTTAATAATTCTTATGAAGAAATTTTTCAAACCAATTATAGTTGTTAGGGATAAACCGTTAAAATTAGAAAAAATAGCTATTGCAAATGATGATGGAACTAAAGTAAATAAAAGTTTTCAAAGATTTTCAAATATATTTAATGACATTAAGGAAATTGATTCACTAAAATTAACAGAAGATTCATCTGAAGAGGAAGAAAATTATTTAGAATCTTTTATTCTAAATAAAAATCTAAAATTAAATTCAAAATTATTTAAAAAAGAAGATATTGATTTATTTATGGAAGAATGTAATAAATCAGATATATTAATAATGGGAAATTTAAGTAGTTCTTATCTATTTGAGAAAATAACTAAAAAGATAGGAATTAAAATTATGGAATCTGTAGAAACAACTTTATTTATAGCTTAAGGGATAGAATAATTATGAAAATATTAGTAGTGTCAGATAGTCATGGTAATTTCAAAGATTTTTATCATATATGTAAAAAGGAATCTCCTGAAGTAGTTTTATTTTTAGGAGATTTAACAAAGGATGCATATGAAATATTAGATGTATTTCCTAATATAGAATTTCACATTGTTAGAGGAAATTGTGATTACGATGATTTAAATACTGAAGATGAAAAAATTATTGTGTTAGAAAATTTCAAAATATTTTTAACTCATGGGCATATGTATCAAGTAAAAAGAAATTATAGATTAATATCTGCTAAATTAAAAAATGCAGATATTGTTCTTTTTGGACATACTCATGCTCAATATATTAAAGAGACAGAAGATGGGACATTATTTAATCCTGGAGCTCTTATTTTAGGAAGCTACGGATTAATTGAAATAACAAATAACAAGGAAATAAAAATTAAACATAAAAATTTAGGTTAATCTTATGCGGGAGGAAAGAATGAAAGAAAAATTATCTTTGCTTAGTGAAAAAGCAAAAGAAGAAATTTTTGCTTTGAAGGAGCTTCAAGAATTAGAAGAGTTCAGAGTTAAATATTTAGGTAAAAAAGGACAATTAACAGAAATTTCTAAAGAAATGAGAAATTTAACAAAGGAAGAAAAACCAGTTATAGGGCAAGCATTAAATGAGGTTAGAGAAGAAATAACAAAATTGATTGAAGTTAAAAAGAATGAAATTATGGAATTGGTAACAGAAAAGAAATTAAAAGAGGAAGTAATTGATATAACTTTGTCTGGGAAAAAGGTTCAAGCAGGAAGCTTACATCCACTAACAGAAACAGCTAATTTTTTAAAGAAAATATCTATGGAAATGGGATTCGATGTTTCAGATGGACCAGAAGTTGAATTAGTATCTTATAATTTTGATGCATTAAATATTCCTAAAAGTCATCCATCTAGAGACATAACTGATACTTTTTACATTTCAAAGGATGTAGTATTAAGAACTCAAACGTCTCCAGTTCAAATAAGATATATGTTAGAAAAAAAACCACCATTTAGAATGGTTTGCGTTGGAAAAGTATACAGACCAGATTACGATGTATCTCATACTCCAATGTTCCATCAAATGGAGGGATTAATGGTTGGAAAAGATATTTCTTTTGCTAATTTAAAAGCTATTTTAACTGAATTTGTGGAAAAAGTTTTTGGAGAAACAAAAGTTAGATTTAGACCTCATTTTTTCCCATTCACAGAACCAAGTGCAGAAATGGATGTGGAATGTGTTATTTGTAAAGGTAAAGGATGTAGAGTTTGTAAAGGTAGCGGTTGGTTAGAAATTATGGGTTGTGGAATGGTAGATCCTTCAGTTTTAGAAGGAGTTGGATATAATCCAGAAGAGGTTTCAGGGTTTGCATTTGGAATGGGTATAGAAAGAATAACTATGCTTAGACATGGAATAGATGATTTAAGAGCATTCTTTGAAAATGATATGAGATTTTTAAAACAATTTAAGTAGGAGAGTGGATGAATAATGTTAATTTCGTTAGAATGGCTTAAACAATATGTAGATATAAAAGAAGATATAGGTGAATTAGAAAATGCTTTAACTATGATAGGACAAGAAGTTGAAGCTATAAATATACAAGGTGCAGATTTAGATAATGTTGTAATAGGAAAGATAGTGGAATACGGGAAGCATCCAGAAGCAGATAGATTATCACTTTTAAAGATTGATATTGGGGAAGAGGAAAATCTTCAAATAATTTGTGGAGCTCCAAATCATAAATTAGGAGATAAAGTTGTAGTTGCTAAAATAGGAGCAATTTTACCTGGAAATTTCAAAATAAAGAAAAGTAAAATAAGAGGAATAGAATCTCAAGGAATGTGTTGTTCTAGCTCAGAATTAGGTCTTGGTAAGGAATCTTCAGGAATAATAATTTTACCTGAAGATGCTCCAATTGGAGAAGGATATAGAGAATATGCAGGTTTAAATGATGTAATATTTGAATTGGAAATAACTCCAAATAGACCAGACTGTTTATCTCATATTGGTATAGCTAGGGAGATAGCAGCTTATTATGGAAGAAAAGTTAAATATCCTCACAACGAAATATTTGAATCATTGGAAGATGTTGAAAATAATATAAAAATAGAAATAGAAGATAAAGAAAGATGTAAAAGATATTCAGGAAGAGTTATTAGAGGAGTGAAGATAGAAGAGTCTCCAGAATGGTTAAAGAAAAGAGTTATTTCAATGGGATTAAATCCTGTAAATAATATAGTGGATATTACTAATTTTGTAATGTTTGAATATAATCAACCAATACATGCCTATGACTTAAACAAGTTAGAAGGAAATAATATAGTTATAAGAAGCGGTAAGGTTGGAGAAAAATTAATAACATTAAATAATGAAGAAATAGAGCTAAATGGAGAATTAGTCATTGCTGATGCTAAGAAGCCAATTGGGCTAGCTGGAATTATCGGGGGATTAGATAGTTCTATTCAAAGTGAAACAGTGGACTTATTTTTAGAAGTTGCTTATTTTGAACCAGAAAATATTAGAAAAAATTCTAAAAAATTAGGAATATTTACAGATGCGTCATATAGATTTGAAAGAGGTTTAGACATTGATAATGTGGAAGTAGTTCTAGAAAGAGCAACATACTTAATAGAACAAATTTCAGGTGCAAAAATAATAGGAAAAGCAAAGGACTGTTATTTAGAAAAAGCAATAAAAAGAGAAATACCTTTGGATATAAATAAATTAAATAAATTTGTAGGAAAACAAATAGATGCTCAAGATGGAATTAAAATTTTAACAAATTTAGGATTAGAAGTTAAAAATTCTTTAGGTGATGGATCTGTTGTGGTTGCTCCTCCTTTATATAGAAAAGATTTATCAAGACCTGCTGACTTATACGAAGAAGTTATAAGAATGTATGGATTTGAAAATATTGAAAACAAAATGCCAGTTGAAGATATAACTGCTGGGAAAAAAGATGCAACAATTTCTCTAATGGATGAAGCTAAAGAAATATTAGCTAAAATAGGGTTACAAGAAGTTATAAATTATAGCTTTATTCCTAAAAATGTAAGAGAAATATTTCACATAAAAAAAGAAGAATTAATGATATTAAATCCAATAGTGGAAACAATGTCTATGATGAGACCAATATTATCATACAGTATCCTTACAAACATTAAAGAGAACTTAAATAGAAATCAAAATTCAATAAAAATATTTGAAGTTTCTAAAGTTTTTGAAAAGACAGATAATTTATTGGCGAAAGAGGAAGTTCATATGGCTATTGGAATTTCAGGAAGAGAAGAAAGAAGTCTTTGGGATTCAAAACCAGAAGCTTATGATTTTTACACACTAAAAGGTTATGTTGAAGAATTTATGGCTCAAGTTGGAATTAAAAATTACAAAGTAGAAAGAACAGAAAATTCTAATTTTCATCCAGGAAGAGCAGCTGATATAAAAATAGGAAAAGTTATTGTAGGTACATTTGGGGAAGCTCATCCTAAAATAGCAGAAAAAATAGAAATAGATAAAGAAAGAGCTTATGTAGCTGAAATTAATTTATCTCTATTGGAAAATTATATGAGAAATAAAATTAAGTATGAGAGAGTAGTTAAATATCCAGAAGTAAGTAGAGATTTAGCTATAGTCTTAGATGAAGAAATTTTAGTTGGAGATATGATAAAGGCTATTGAAAAAAGTTCTAATTACATTGAAAGCGTTAATTTGTTTGATATATACAAAGGAGAACACATAGCAAAGGGTAAAAAATCTGTAGCTATAGGAATAATTTTAAGAAATAAAGAAGGAACTTTATCAGAAGAAGAAATTTTAAAAGTACAAGAAAAAGTGCTAGAATTAATTGAAAAGAAGTACAGAGGAGAAATAAGAAAATAAATTTAAATTAAGGAGGGAGCAATGGATTCGTTAAAAGAGTTATTTAAAATTGGAAATGGGCCTTCTAGTTCTCATACTATGGGACCAGAAAGAGCAGCAAGAAAGTTTAAAAAAGACACTATAAACGCAGAAAAATATAAGGTGGAACTCTACGGTTCATTAGCTCTTACAGGAAAGGGCCATTTAACAGATTGGATACTTGAAAAAACTTTAGGGAAAGATAAAACTACAATAGTTTGGAAACCTGAGTATATTCATCCTTTTCATCCAAATGCAATGAGATTTTTTGCTTATGACAAAGAAGGTTGTGAAATCAAAAATTGGTTAGTTTTTTCAGTTGGAGGAGGAACAATTGTAGAAGAAGGAGAAGACAGAAATACTTCAACTGTCTATCCTTTAAAAAAAATGGACGACATATTAAAATGGTGTGATGCTAATAAAAAAGAATTATGGGAATATGTTTTTCAATACGAACAAGAGGATATAAAGGAATATTTACTAGAAATATGGAAGGCAATGGAAGATGCAGTAGAAAGAGGAATTATAAAAGAAGGAGTTCTTCCAGGAAGTATTGGATTAAAAAGAAGAGCAGCTATTTTTTATAAAAAATCTAGAATAGAAGGAAAAGTAAGGGCCTTTAGAGGAAAACTATTTGCCTACACTTTAGCTGTTTCAGAGGAAAATGCAGCTGGAGGAAAAGTTGTAACAGCTCCAACTTGCGGAGCGGCAGGAATAATACCAGGAACTCTATATACTTTAGTTGAAGCTTACGATCTATCTGAAAATGAAATAATAAAAGCTTTGGCAACAGCAGGAATAATTGGAAATATAGTTAAAGAAAACGCCAGCATATCAGGAGCTGAAGCAGGATGTCAAGCTGAGGTTGGAACTGCATGTGCTATGGCAGCGGGAATGGCTACCTTTATAATGGGTGGAACAAAGGAACAAATAGAGTATGCTTCTGAGATGGCTTTAGAACATAGTTTAGGTCTTACTTGTGATCCAGTTGGAGGTTATGTTCAAATTCCATGTATAGAGAGAAATGCTTCAGCAGCAGCAAGGGCTTTAGATACAGCAAATTATTCAATATATACTGATGGAATTCATTCAGTTTCTTTTGATGAGGTAGTAATCACAATGAAAGAAACAGGTAAAGATATGAAGAAAGAGTATAGAGAGACATCTTTAGGGGGATTGGCAAAATATTATTGCCCTCATTGCTAAGATAGTGGTTAGGAGAAAGAATGAAATTAATAGTGGGATTAGGAAATCCAGGAAAACAATATGAAAAAACTAGACATAATATAGGCTTTATGGTTGTTGACAAAATCATAGAGAAACTTAATTTTAATAACTCTAAGGAAAAATTTAAAGGATTATTAATTGAAGGAAATTATAATAACGAAAAATTATTGTTGTTAAAACCACAAACATATATGAATTTAAGTGGAGAATCTATAGTTGAAGTTGTTAATTTTTATAAATTAAACATAGAGAAAGATGTAATAATAATTTTTGATGATATGTCTATGAATTTTGGAAAATTAAGAATAAGAGATAAAGGTAGCTCTGGTGGACATAATGGAATAAAATCAATTATATCCCATTTAGGAGAAAACTTCACTAGAATAAAAGTAGGAATAGGTGGAGCTGCTAGTGACGATAAAATCATATCTCACGTAATAGGAAGATTTTCTAAGGAAGAAGAAAATCAATTGGAGAATGTAATAGAAAATGTTTCAGAAATGAGTTTATTACTAGTTAAAGGTGAAAAAAAAGATGTAGTATTACAGAAAAGCAACAAAAAGTAATTAAATAACACTCAAAACCTTTAAAAAAATATTGTTAAAAAATTACAAGTATGGTAAACTCTAAAGGGGATTATTTATTATATTAATTAATAAATTTTATATAAGTTTAAGGAAGGAGATTTGTATGAAGTTCTTTGGATTCAAAGGTGGAGTTCATCCACCTGATAATAAGGCTCAAACAGCAAAACTAGTAACAGAGGATATGGAATCACCAAAAATGGTATATGTGCCGATGCAGCAACATATAGGGGCTCCATTAGATCCAATTGTGAAAGTTGGAGAGAGAGTTTTAAAAGGTCAAAAAATAGCTGACTCAAAAGCGTTTTTATCAACAACTATTCATGCACCAATAAGTGGGATAGTTAAAAAGATTGAGAGACGTGTTTTTCCTTTAATGGGGAAAGCAAACACTATCATAATTGAAAATGATGGAAAAGACGAATGGTGCGAACTTGAAAAAATTGAAAATTGGGAAAAAGCAACAGGAGAAACATTGTTAAACCTTATTAGAGAAAAAGGGATTGTAGGTATAGGTGGAGCTAGTTTTCCAACTCATATCAAATTAAATCCACCTAATGGGTGTGTAGTTGATACATTATTGTTAAATGGAGCAGAGTGTGAGCCTTATCTTAATTCAGATAATAGACTTATGTTAGAAGATCCACAAGCAATAGTGGAAGGTATCAAAATTATCAAAAAAATATTAGGAATAACTTCTGCAATTATTGGAATAGAAGAAAATAAACCAGAAGCGATAGCTAATATGAAAAAAGCTTGTGAAGGAACAGGGATTGAAGTAATGCCTCTTCACACAAAATACCCTCAAGGGGGAGAGAAACAACTTATAAAAGCAGTATTAAATAGAGAAGTTCCTTCAGGGAAACTTCCAGGAGATGCTGGAGTAATTGTTCAAAATACAGGAACAGCAGCAGCAATTTATAGAGGTATAGTTTTAGGGCAACCTTTAATAGAAAAAATAGTTACTGTTTCAGGAAAAGCAATAAAAGAACCTAAAAATTTAAGAGTTGTAATAGGAACTCCTTTTTCTGATTTATTAGAAAAATGTGGAGTTGACAAGGAGAAAGTGGACAAACTTGTTATGGGTGGACCTATGATGGGTATGGCACAATTTACAGAAGATGTTCCTGTTATTAAAGGGACAGGTGGACTTTTAGCTTTAACTAAAGAAGAAACTAATTACTGTAAACCTCAAGCATGTATTAGTTGTGGAAAATGTGTAGATGTATGTCCTATGAGTTTGGTACCATTTATGTATGGAAGATTGGCAATTAAAGAAGAATGGGAAAATATGGGGCAATATAATTTAATGGATTGTATAGAATGTGGTTCTTGTGCATATATATGTCCAGCAAATAGACCATTAACTGAAGCTATAAAAATAGGAAAATCAAAACTAAGATCAATGAAAAAATAGTTAGTAAATAGGAGGGAAAAAAGTGTTAAAAGTATATAATATGGGGCCATCACCTCACATAAGAACTTCAGAAACAGTGGACAAAGTAATGCGTGATGTAATTATTGCATTAATTCCTGCTCTTTTAATGGCTATTTATGTATTTAAATTAAAAGCTATAATAGTAACGGCTGTATCTGTAATATTTTGTATGTTAACAGAATTAGTATTTAATAAAATTAGAAATAAAGATTCTTCATTACACGATGGAAGTGCCATTGTAACTGGAATTTTATTTGCTTTTGTTATTCCAGTGGACATGCCAATTCAATTTGTAATAATTGGATCAATAGTATCAATTGCTTTTGGAAAAATGTTATTTGGAGGATTGGGACAAAATATTTTCAATCCAGCTTTAGTAGGAAGAGCTTTTATACAAGCTTCTTGGCCTGTGGCTATAACAACATTTTCTTTAGATGGACTAGCAGGTCCAACAATGTTAGATGCAATGAAAAGAGGATTACCTTTAGATAGCGCACTTATAGGAAAAGGGAGTATATATACTCAAGCTCTAATAGGGAAGATGGGAGGATGTTTAGGTGAAACATCAGCTTTAGCTATACTAATTGGAGGTTTGTATTTAATTCATAAAAAACAAATAGACTGGAAACTTCCAGCAACAATCATTGCAACAGTATTTGTATGTACTTACTTACTAGGAGCAGAAGATCCATTAGCACAAATACTTTCAGGTGGATTGTTATTAGGAGCTTTCTTTATGGCTACAGATATGGTAACTAGTCCAGTAACTTCAAAGGGAAAATTAGTTTTTGCTTTGGGAATAGGATTTTTAATTTCAGTAATTAGAATGAAGGGTGGTTATCCTGAAGGAACAGCTTTTTCAATATTAATAATGAATGGAGTAACACCTTTAATAAATAGATATACAACACCTAAGAAATTTGGGGAGGTGAAGGCTAGTGGAAAATAGATTTGTACATTTTGGATCTGTTTTATTAATTATAGCAGCTATCTCTGCAGGATGTTTAGCTGGGGTAAACTCTATGACTAAAGGAGTAATTGCAAATAATAAAATAGTAACAGCTAATGCAGCTCGAAAGGATGTTCTTCCAGCTGCTGTAGAATTTAATGATTCATCAGCAATTGAAAATCAAGGATTGAAATTTATACCAGGGTTAGATGCTTCTGGAAATAAAGTAGGTTATGTAGTTGTTGTAGATCAAGGTGGATATGGAGGAAATATTAATTTCTCTTTAGGAGTTGATCTAGATGGAAAAATTACAGGATTAAGAATAATGGATCACCAAGAAACTCCTGGATTAGGAGCTAAAATCGCAGGACTTGAATGGGAAAATCATTGGATAGGAAAAGATAAGGCTTATACATTTAATAAAACAGTAGATGCTTTTGCAGGAGCAACAATTTCCCCAAGTAGTGTTTATTCAGGAATCCAAAAAGCTTTATCAGCATATGCGGGGGTGAATAAATAATGGCTAAAAATAGATTAAGTATTCTTTTAAATGGATTAGTAAAAGAAAATCCAGTATTTGTTTTATTGCTAGGATTATGTCCAACTTTAGGGACAACAACTTCTGCAATTAACGGTATGTCTATGGGAATTGCCACAGCAGCTGTTTTAACATGTTCGAATTTATTAATCTCTCTAGTAAAGAGATTTATACCAGATAAGGTAAGAATTCCAGCTTTTATTATGGTAATAGCTTCTTTGGTTACAGTAGTTCAAATGGTAATGCAAGCTTATACTCCTGGAATGTATAAAATTCTAGGATTATTTATACCTCTTATAGTTGTTAACTGTATAGTTTTGGGAAGAGCTGAAAGTTTTGCTTCTAAGAATGGAGTTTTAGACTCAGTTTTAGATGGATTGGGATCAGGAATCGGGTTCACAATAGCTTTAACAATTCTAGGATCAATAAGAGAAGTATTAGGGAATGGGTCATTATTTAATGTAGCACTTTTCCCTGCTAGCTGGGAACCAGCGTTAATATTCATATTACCTCCTGGAGGATTTATGACTATAGCTTTTGTTATTGCATTTCAAAACTATTTAAAACTAAAGAAGGAGGCATAGTTAAATGGATTTCGGAAAATTATTTAGTATCATTATAACTTCAATATTTATTCAAAACTATGTTTTTGGTAGAGTATTGGGTATTTGCCCTTACATGGGTGTTTCTAAAAAAGTAGAATCTTCTATAGGTATGGGAATGGCAATTGTATTTGTAATTTCTTTATCTTCTGCATTAACTTGGCTTGTATATCAATATATGCTAGTACCTTTTCATCTTGAATATTTACAAACAATAATGTTCATATTGATAATAGCTTCACTAGTTCAGTTTGTAGAAATGGCGATTCAAAAATTATCCCCCAATTTATATAATGCTCTTGGGGTTTACTTACCTTTAATAACAACAAACTGTTGTGTTCTAGGAGTTGCAATATTAAATATACAAGAAGGATATAATTTTATAGAAACAGTTGTAAATGGTGCAGGGGCAGCAATAGGATTTACCCTAGCATTAGTTTTACTTGCAGGAATAAGAGAAAGAATGGAGTATTCAGATATCCCAGCACCTTTTAAAGGTGTTCCAATAGCATTTTTAGCAGCAAGTTTTCTAGCTATTGCATTTATGGGATTTAGTGGAATGAAAATATAAATTTTTGGAGGTCGAAATGAGTAGTGAAATTTTAATAGCCATGGTAATTCTTGGTGTTACAGGACTTGCAATGGGATTATTCTTAGCTTTTGCCTCTAAAAAGTTTGAGGTTAAAGTTGATGAAAGAGTTACAAAAATAATTGAATGTTTACCAGGAGCAAACTGTGGTGGTTGTGGATTCCCAGGTTGTGCAGGGTATGCAGATGCAGTTGTAAATAAAGGGGCAAAACCTAATTTGTGTGCTCCAGGGGGCCCATCAGTATCAGAAGAAGTAGCTGAAATAATGGGAATGAAAGTAGAACCTTCAACAGGGGATAAAATTGTAGCAAAGGTTCTTTGCCAAGGAACAACAGGAAATGCAACTACTAAATATAACTTTAGAGGAGAAATAAAAACTTGTGCAGCAGCTAATATATATGCAAGTGGAGAGAAATCTTGTTCTTATGCTTGTTTAGGATTAGGAGATTGTGTAAAAGTTTGTCCTGTAAATGCAATTAAAATTAAGGATGGTATTGCTAGTATAGATGAAGAAACATGTGTATCTTGTGGAGCTTGTAAAAATACTTGCCCTAAAGGTGTAATAGAAATGTTACCTCAAAAAAAATTAGTAACAGTTAAATGTTCATCTAAAGATAAGGGTGTAGATGCAAGGAAAAATTGTAAAGTAGCATGTATCGGATGTGGAATGTGTGTAAAAGCTTGTCCTAAAGATGCAATTGTACTTGAAAACAATTTGGCTAAAATAGATCCTGAAAAATGTATAAATTGTGGATTGTGTGAGTTAAAATGTCCAACTAATGCAATTGTTAATTTAAGATTTGAAAGTGGTCATGGAGTTAGAAAAAAACCAGCTCCTAAAAAACCAGCACCTAAAAAAGAAGAAGAAATCAAAAAAAATTAAAAGTTTAGGATAGTAATTGATGCTAATAGGACTATGCTTATTAGCATCAATTTTCATAATAAAAATTTCCCACAAAAAATTATAAAAAAAACTTTGAAATTATTAGAATATATGATATAATCTTTCAGGTGTACAAAGGATATTAATTCTTTTAAATGAAAAAATTAAAGGAGGTGTATAGATGTCTAACAAATTAAGAATCTATTTAAAAGCTTATGATCATATGTTATTGGATCAATCAGCTAAGAAAATAGCAGAGGTAGCACAAAAGTCAGGAGCTGAAATAGCAGGTCCAATGCCACTACCAACAAGAATAAAAAAATACACTGTATTAAGATCAGTACATGTAAATAAAGATTCAAGAGAGCAATTTGAGATGAGAGTTCACAGAAGAATGGTAGAAATTAAAAATTCTACACAAAAAACTATATCATCACTAACAGCTGTAAATTTACCAGCTGGAGTTGGAATCGAGATTAAACAAGCGTAATTTGAGGCAAAGTATAATGGCTGATTCTCGGGTAATTTGAAAGTAAATATAGGTTGAATCAAATTATCCTTACAGAATAATACAAGTTGGCGCTTTTTTTAAAGCGAACTCGTGGAACCACGAGGTCAAGTTGTCAACCGATATATTATTTGATGGAGGTAAAAAAATGTCAGGAATTTTAGGAAAAAAAATTGGAATGACTCAAATCTTTGAAGACGGAAAATTTGTTCCAGTAACTGTAGTAGAAGCTGGTCCAAACTATGTTTTACAAAAAAAAGAAGTTGAGACAGAAGGTTATGTAGCATTACAACTAGGTTTTGATGAGAAAAAAGAAAAAAATTCTACTAAACCAATGATGGGAATATTCAATAAAGCTGGTGTTAAACCATTAAGATTCGTTAGAGAATTAAAGGTTGAATCAGTTGAAGGATATGAACTTGGACAAGAAATAAAAGCAGATGTTTTAGCAGGTGTTGAATATATAGACATAACTGGAACATCAAAAGGAAAAGGAACTGCAGGTGTTATGAAGAGACATAACTTCAGTGGTAATAGAGCAACTCATGGTGTTTCTAGAAACCATAGACTTGGAGGTTCAATAGGACAATCTTCTTGGCCTGGAAAAGTTTTGAAAGGTTTAAGAATGGCTGGACAATATGGAAATACTACTGTAACAGTTCAAAACTTAAAAGTAGTTAAATTAGATGTTGAAAATAACGTAATCTTAATAAAAGGTGCAGTACCTGGACCTAAAAATGGATACGTTGTAGTAAGACCAGCTATAAAAAAATAGGTTAGTAGAAGTGAAAGGAGGAAAGAAATGGCAGTTTTAAGCATATATAACTTAGCAGGAGCACAAACTGGAACTGTTGAAGTTGATGATACTATATTTGGTATTGAACCAAATAAAGTAGTTCTTCATGAAGTTCTTACAGCAGAATTAGCAGCAGCTAGACAAGGAAGTGCAAACACTAAGAACAGATCCGCTGTAAAAGGTGGAGGAAGAAAACCTTTTAAACAAAAAGGAACTGGTAGAGCTAGACAAGGAACAATTAGAGCACCACACATGGTTGGTGGGGGAGTTGTTTTTGGACCAACACCTAGAAGCTACGAAAAGAAAGTAAACAAAAAAGCTAGAGTATTAGCACTTAAATCAGCATTATCAGCTAAATGTGCAGCTGGTGACGTAGTTGTTTTAGATGGTGCAATAGAAGCTCCAAAAACAAAAACAATAATTGAATTAACAAAAGCTTTAGGAGCTACAACAAAACAAATGTTTGTAGTTGATGACTTGACAGAACAGAATGATTTTAATCTATTCCTATCTGCAAGAAATCTAGAAAATGCAGTAGTATTTCAACCAAGCGAATTAGGTATTTACTGGTTACTAAAACAAAATAAAGTAATCATAACTAAAGAAGCATTAGCAACAATTGAGGAGGTGCTTGGATAATGACAGCTTATGAAATTATAAGAAAGCCTCTAATTACTGAAAAAACTGAGCTTCTTAGAAGAGAGCATAATAAATATACTTTTGAAGTAAACAAAAAAGCAAATAAAATAGAAATTAAAAAAGCAGTGGAAGAAATATTTGATGTAAAAGTAGCAAATGTTTCTACATTAAACGTGAAACCTGTAACAAAAAGACATGGTATGAAATTATATAAAACTCAAGCTAAGAAAAAAGCAATTGTGGAATTAACTTCAGGAACTATTTCATATTTTAAAGAAATGTAATAACAGATTTAAAGATAGTTATAGGTCTATAATAGATATCGGAGGATTGAAAATGGCTATAAAAGTAATGAAACCAACAAGTCCTGGAACAAGACATATGTCAAGACTTGTTGTAGAGGGACTAAGTAAAGCAAGACCTGAAAAGTCTTTAACTGTACCTTTAAACTCTTCTTATGGTAGAGATAACTACGGTCACAGAACAGGAACAAATAGACAAAAAGGTCATAAAAGATTATACAGAATAATTGATTTTAAAAGAACAAAATTAGATGTACCTGCAACTGTTGCGTCAATAGAATATGACCCAAACAGAACTGCAAACATTGCATTATTACATTATGCTGACGGAGTAAAAGCTTATATATTAGCACCTAAAGGATTAAAAGTTGGGGACGTTGTATTAAGTGGAATCAAAGCAGACATAAAACCAGGAAATGCATTAAAATTGAAAGACATGCCAGTGGGAGCTCAAATTCACAATATAGAACTTCAAATTGGTAGAGGTGGACAATTAGTAAGATCTGCAGGAACTGCTGCTAGATTAGTTGCTAAAGAAGGAACATATTGTCATGTAGAGTTACCATCAGGGGAACTTAGATTAATTCATGGTGAATGTATGGCAACTGTTGGAGAAGTGGGAAATTCTGAACACAGCCTAATAACAATCGGAAAAGCAGGAAGAAATAGACTTATGGGAAGAAGACCTCATGTAAGAGGATCTGCAATGAACCCTTGTGATCACCCTCATGGTGGAGGAGAAGGTAAAGCTACTGTAGGTAGAAAATCTCCATTAACTCCTTGGGGTAAACCAGCAATTGGTGCAAAAACAAGAGGAAGAAAAAAATCTGATAAGTTTATCGTAAGAGGAAGAAACGACAAGTAATTTCGAGAGAGGAGGACATAGGCTATGGCAAGATCGCTTAGAAAAGGGCCTTTTTGTGATCATCACTTAATGAAAAAGGCTGAAGAAGTAAAAGCAAATGGAAATTTAAAAACTGTTATAAAAACTTGGTCAAGAAGATCAACAATATTCCCAAATTTCATAGGATTGACATTTGGAGTATATAACGGGAAAAAACATATACCAGTTTTCGTAACTGAACAAATGGTTGGAAATAAATTAGGTGAATTTGCACCTACTAGAACTTACCACGGACACACAAGAGTCGGAGGAAAGTAATAGTTGAAATCAAAATTAATATAAAACAAAGGAGGAGAAACTAGTGGAAGTAAAAGCAAGTACTAGATTCGTGAGAATGTCTCCAAGAAAAGCTAGATTAGTAGCTGACTTAGTGAGAGGAAAATCAGCACTAGAGGCACTTGATTTATTAGAATATACAAACAAAAAAGCAGCTGGAATAATAAAGAAAACTTTAACATCAGCTATAGCGAATGCAACAAACAATGCAAAATTAGATGATGAAAAATTGATTATATCTACAATGATAATAAACGATGGACCAGCTCTTAAAAGAATTAGTCCAAGAGCAATGGGAAGAGCTGATATAATAAGAAAACCAACAGCTCATATTATAGTTGGAGTATCTGAAAAGTAGGAGGTTAAAACTGTGGGACAAAAAGTAGACCCTAGAGGATTAAGACTTGGTATAACAAGAACTTGGGACTCTAACTGGTATGCAGACAAAAAGGAATACATTAAGTACTTCCATGAAGATGTAAAAATCAGAGAGTTCATTAAGAAAAATTATTACCATGCTGGGATAGCGAAAATAAGCATAGAAAGAACATCACCTTCACAAGTTGTAGTGATAATCAATGCGGCTAAAGCTGGAATAGTAATAGGTAGAAAAGGTTCTGAAATAGAATCAATAAAGGCTAAATTAGAAGCTTTAACTGGTAAAAAAGCATTAGTTAAAGTTTTAGAAGTTAAAAATTTCAACAAAAATGCTGTACTAGTAGCAGAAAATATAGCTGGTGGAATTGAAAGAAGAGTAGCTTACAAAAGAGCTGCAAATCAAGCTATAATGAGAGCTATGAGATCAGGAGCAAAGGGAATCAAAGTAATGATTTCTGGAAGACTAAACGGAGCTGAAATTGCTAGATGCGAATGGATGGTTGAAGGGAAAGTGCCTTTACATACATTAAGAGCAGATATAGATTATGCAACAGCAACAGCACATACTACTTATGGAGCATTAGGAATTAAGGTATGGATATTTAACGGTGAAGTACTTCCAACTAAAAAGGAAGGAGGGGATAAATAATCATGTTAATGCCTAAAAGAACAAAACATAAAAAAATGTTTAGAGGAAGAATGAAAGGTTCAGCTAATAGAGGAACTACTGTAGCATTTGGTGATTACGGGTTACAAGCTTTAGAGCCTTCTTGGATAACAAATAGACAAATAGAAGCATGTAGAGTAGGAATCAACAGAACATTCCAAAGATCAGGAAAGACATTTATAAGAATATTCCCTGACAAACCAATCACTTCTAGACCTGCTGGTGTTAGAATGGGTAAAGGTAAAGGGGCTGTAGACGGTTGGGTTTCAGTTGTTAAACCTGGAAAAATAATGTTTGAGGTTTCTGAAGTAACTGAAGAACTAGCAAAAGCAGCATTAAGAAAAGCAGCTATGAAGTTGCCAATTAGATGTAAAATAGTTAAAAGAGAAAATGGCGGTGATAAATAATGAAAGCTAAGGATATAAGAGAAATGTCTAGTGAAGACTTAGTTGTTAAGTGCAAAGAACTTAAAGAAGAATTATTCAATCTAAAATTTCAACTTTCATTAGGACAACTAACTAACACTGCTAAAATTAGAGAAGTTAGAAGAGAAATTGCAAGAATGAATACAATTTTAAACGAAAGATAGAAATTAAGATAAAAAGATTCTTAAGAATAGGAGGTCAAACCTTGAGAAACGATAGAAAAGTAAGAGAAGGAATGGTTGTTTCTAATAAAATGGAGAAAACTATAGTTGTTACAATAGCTACTATGGCGTTACATCCAATTTATAAAAAAAGAGTTAAAAAAACTACTAAATTAAAAGCTCATGATGAAAATAATGTAGCTCAAATTGGTGATAAAGTAAGAATAATGGAAACAAGACCTTTATCTAAAGATAAAAGATGGAGACTGGTTGAGGTTTTAGAAAGAGCTAAATAAAATCCAATATTAAAATTTGGAAGGAGGATATTGTAATGGTACAACAACAAACTGTCCTTAATGTTGCAGACAACTCAGGTGCAAAAAAGATTATGGTAATCAGAGTACTTGGCGGAACTAAAAAAAGATTTGGAAGAATTGGTGACATAGTTGTAGCCTCAGTAAAGGAAGCAATACCTGGTGGTAACGTTAAAAAAGGTGACATCGTTAAAGCTGTCATTGTTAGAACTAGAAAAGAAAAAAGAAGAGAAGACGGATCATATATAAAATTTGATGATAATGCTGGCGTAATTATGACTACTAATAATGAGCCTAAAGGAACAAGAATTTTTGGGCCTGTTGCAAGAGAATTGAGAGCTAAAAGCTTTATGAAAATAGTATCTCTTGCTCCAGAAGTAATATAGAGAGGAGGCTGACGAAGTGGCTAAACCTAAAGTAAAATTTGTGCCAAATTCTTTACATGTGAAAACTGGAGATACAGTATGTGTTGTGTCTGGTAAAGATAAAGGAAAAACAGGTAAAATAGTAAAAGTTTTTCCTAAAAAAGGGAAAATAGTTGTAGAAGGAATTAACATGGTTACTAAAAATTTGAAACCATCACAAACAAACCCACAAGGTGGAGTTGTGACTAAACCAGCAGCAATTTTTTCATGTAAAGTAATGCTTTATGATGAAAAAGCTGGTAAAGCAACTAGAGTTGGATACAGAGTAGAAGACGGGAAGAAAGTTAGATACTCTAAAGTATCTGGTGAAGTTCTATAAGAAGGGAGGATAACATAAGTGTCTAAATATGTTTCTAGATATCATAAATTATTTGATGAAGTAATTAGAGAAAATTTAATGAAAGAATTAGAATTAAAAAATATAATGGAATGTCCATCTATGGAAAAAATTATAGTGAATATGGGAGTTGGAGAAGCTACTCAAAACACTAAATTAATGGACGCAGCAATGAAAGATTTAGCTATTATTACTGGACAAAAACCTCTAGAAAGAAAAGCTAAAAAATCAGAAGCTGGATTTAAATTAAGAGAAAATCAAGCAATCGGAGCAAAAGTTACTTTAAGAAAGGAAAGAATGTATGACTTTCTTGATAGATTAGTAAATGTAGTTCTTCCAAGAGTTAGAGACTTCGAAGGAGTTTCTGCAAAAGCATTTGATGGAAGAGGAAATTATTCAATCGGTTTAAGAGATCAATTAGTATTTCCTGAAATAGATTTCGATAAAGTAGATAAACTACAAGGAATGTCTATTACATTAGTATCTTCTGCTAAGACTGATGAAGAAGGAAGAGCTTTACTTAAGGCTTTTGGAATGCCTTTTAAAAAGTAATTAGTTAAGGAGGGTTTAAAGAATGGCTAAAAAGTCAATGATCGCTAGAGATGCTAAAAGAGCGGAACTTTGTGATAAATATGCAGCTAAAAGAGCTGAATTGAAAAAAAGAATACTTGAAGGAGATTCTGAAGCTATGTTTGAATTAAACAAGCTTCCAGCTAATTCTTCACCAGTTAGAAAAAGAAATAGATGTCAAATTGATGGAAGACCAAGAGGATACATGAGAGAGTTTGGAATATCTAGAATCAAATTTAGACAACTAGCAGGGGCAGGATTAATTCCTGGAATAACAAAATCATCTTGGTAGAAAGATGCCATTAGTAATATGAAAGGAGGATTAGAGTAAATGTTTTTAACAGATCCAGTCGCAGATATGTTGACAAGAATCAGAAATGCTAATGCAGTAATGCATGAGAAAGTTGATATTCCTTATTCTAACTTGAAATTTAAATTAGCTGAAATATTAAAAGAAGAAGGATATGTAACTAACTATAAAGTTATAACTGATGATAATAAAAAAAATATAAGAATATATTTAAAATATGACGGAAAAGATAGAGTAATCAAAGGATTGAAAAGAATTTCTAAACCAGGAAGAAGAGTATACGCACAGGTAGATGAATTACCTAGAGTACTTACAGGATTAGGAATTGCAATAGTATCTACTTCGAAAGGTATTGTTACTGATAAAGTAGCAAGACAAGAAAATGTAGGTGGAGAAGTCCTTGCATTCGTATGGTAAACTAGGAGGTGTCCATTAATGTCTAGAATAGGTAAACAACCTATAGTGATACCTGCTGGAGTAACTGTAACAGTTAATGATAATAATGAAGTTACTGTAACAGGTTCTAAAGGTACATTAACAAAAGAATTTAATAAAGAAATGGTAATAAAAATAGAAGATAATCAAATAGTTGTAGAAAGACCAAATGAAGAGAGATTTACAAGAGCTCTTCATGGGACTACAAGAGCACTTATCCACAATATGGTTGTAGGTGTAAGTGATGGATTCAAGAAAACTCTAAAATTAGTTGGGGTTGGATATAGAGCAGCTGTAAAAGGAAATGGATTAGAATTATCTTTAGGATATTCTCATCCAGTAATTATTGACCCAGTTAATAATATAAAATTTACAGTTGATAAAAATACTACAGTTGTAGTTGAAGGAATTGAGAAAGATATGGTTGGGCAAGTTGCAGCAGATATCAGATCAAAAAGAGCTCCTGAACCTTATAAAGGAAAAGGAGTTAAGTATGAAGATGAAGTTATTAGAAGAAAAGAAGGTAAAAAATCATAGGATATTGCAAAAAAGGAGGTAAGTGAGTTGTTTAAGAAAGTAGATAGACAAGCGGTTAGAGTTAGAAAGCACTTATCAATCAGAAATAAAATTTCTGGTACAGCAGATAGACCAAGACTTTCACTATATAGATCAAATGCAAACATGTTTGCTCAATTGATTGATGATATTAACGGAGTTACTTTAGTTTCAGCGTCAACTATTGACAAAGAAATAAAAGAAACAATTACTCATGGTGGTAATATAGAAGCTGCCAAAGCAGTAGGGAAGTTAATTGCGGAAAGAGCTGTATCAAAGGATATAAAAAATATTGTATTTGATAGATCAGGATATAATTATACAGGAAGAGTATCCACTCTTGCAGAATCAGCTAGAGAAAATGGATTAAACTTCTAATTTTATTAGAGAGGAGGATTTCACTTGTCTAAAGTAATGAATAAAAGAGAAGACAAAGAATTTGAAGAAAAACTATTGAAGATTTCTAGAGTATCTAAGACAACTAAGGGAGGAAGAACAATATCTTTCTCAGTATTAGCTGCTGTTGGAAACAAAGAAGGAAAAATAGGATTAGGATTAGGAAAAGCCAATGGTGTTCCTGATGCTATAAAAAAAGCAATTGCTGCTGCTAAGAAAAATATGATAGATGTTTCTCTTAAAGGAAGAACAATTCCTCACGCTGTTGAAGGAATTTGGGGAGCAACAACTATCTGGATGGCACCTGCATATGAAGGAACTGGAGTTATTTCAGGATCATCATGTAGAGAAATCCTTGAATTAGTTGGAATACACAATATATTAACTAAAATAAAAGGATCAAAAAATAAACATAATGTTGCAAGAGCTACAATTGAGGGCTTAAGAGAATTAAGAACAGCTGAAGAAGTTGCAGCTTTAAGAGGAAAAACTGTTAAGGAAATCTTAAGCTAGGAGGTTTAATAAAGATGGCAAAGGTTAAAATAAGACTTGCAAAAAGTATAATTGGAAGAAAGCCTAACCACATAGCTACTGTAAAGTCGCTAGGGCTTAAGAAACTAAATAGTGTAGTGGAGCACGAAGCAACTCCAGATATTATGGGGAAAATAGCTTTGGTTTCTTATTTACTTGATGTAGAGGAGGTGCAATAACAAATGAAATTAAACGAATTACAACCTTCTGTACCAAGAAAAAATAGAAAAAGAATAGGAAGAGGAGAATCTTCTGGTTGGGGAAAAACTTCAGGAAGAGGAAGTAACGGACAAAATTCAAGATCAGGTGGAGGAACTAGACCAGGTTTTGAAGGTGGACAAATGCCAATCATCCAAAGAGCTCCTAAAAGAGGATTTAGTAACTATCCATTCAAAAAAGAGTACGCTATTGTTAATTTAGATACTTTAAATAGATTTGAAGAAGGTACAGTTATCACTCCAGAAATATTATTTGAAACTAAATTAGTTAAAAAATTATTAGACGGAGTTAAAATATTAGGAAATGGTACTCTTGATAAAAAAATATCAGTAAAAGCTCATAAAATTTCAAAATCTGCTCAAAAAGCTATTGAAGCTGTTGGTGGAGATGTAGAAGTTATAGTAGTAAAAACATTTAAAGATGTTGCTAAAAATAATAAATAATCTTGACTATATAAGCGAGGTGAAAAACTTTGACTTTAATGGAAAGCTTTAATGTGAAGTTAAGAGGAATCATGGGTATTCCTGAATTAAAAGCAAGAATTGTTTTTACCTTGTTGATGTTTCTAGTTGCTAGAGTGGGGACTTTTATCCCTGCTCCAGGCATAGACATAGAGAGACTGACAGCAATGACATCTCAAAATGATTTATTAGGATTCATCAATATGTTTTCAGGGGGAGCTTTTCAAAGAATTTCTATTTTTGCATTGGGGATAGTACCATATATCAATGCATCTATTGTATTTAGTTTACTTGGTGTAATTATTCCAAAAATTGAAGAAATTCAAAAAGAGGGAGAATCAGGACGAAGTAGAATCAATCAATGGACAAGATATGTGACAATACTAATAACTATTATGCAAGGGATAGGAGTCTGTGTTTGGCTTACATCCTCAGGGTTGGTTATTGATCCAGGTTTTAAATTTATGTTAGTAACAGTAACTATACTTACAGCAGGAACAGTGTTCTTAATGTGGGTAGGTGAACAAATATCAGTTAATGGTATAGGAAATGGTGTTTCTTTATTAATATTTTTAAATGTTATTTCAAGAGGACCATCTAGTATTGCTCAAACAATACAATTAATGAAAGGAAGTAAATTCATAATACCAGTTTTTATTGCTGTTGCAATAGCAGCTGTTTTAACTGTTACAGGAATAGTTATATTCCAACTTGGACAAAGAAAAATACCCGTACATTATGTTGGGAAAGGTTTCGGAAGACAAGGAGGAATGTCGCAAAATTCATATATTCCTTTAAAATTGAATACATCTGGAGTTATGCCGGTAATTTTTGCCTCAGTGTTAATGATGATACCAACATTGATAACAAAAGCTTTACCTGTTACATTTCCATTTAGGGACTATATAGTTTTGATTTTTAATCAAAAACATCCTGTATATATGATTTTATATGCATTAATTATAGTATTCTTTTCATTTTTCTATACAGCTATAATATTTGATCCTGAAAAGGTAGCAGATAATTTAAAACAAGGTGGAGGAACTATACCAGGAATTAGACCTGGTGAGGAAACTGTTGAATATTTAGAAGGTGTTGTAACAAGAATAACTTGGGGTGGAGCAATCTTCCTAGCTATTATTGCTATTTTGCCAATGGCTATTTTTACTGCTTTAGGATTACCAGTGTTCTTTGGAGGGACTGGTATAATAATCGTAGTAGGAGTTGCTTTAGATACAGTTCAACAGATAGATGCCCATTTAGTTATGAAAGAGTATAAAGGATTTTTATAAAAAGGATAACACAGGTGTCTGTGTTATTCTTTTTATTAATGTAGAAATTAAATATTTTCAACTGTAATTTTATTTACAAAGAAAATTATATATGTTAAAATTGATAGTAAATTAAAATTTCAGGAGGAATATGAAATGATAGGAATAGGAATAGTTGGTTTACCAAATGTAGGAAAATCAACATTATTTAATGCAATAACAAAGGCAGGAGCAGCAGAAGCTGCAAATTATCCCTTTTGTACTATAGAGCCAAATGTAGGAATGGTAACTGTTCCAGATGAAAGATTAGAAGAATTATCCAAGATAATAAATCCCAACAGAGTAGTTAATGCAACTGTTGAATTTGTTGATATAGCAGGTTTAGTTGAAGGAGCTTCCAAGGGAGAAGGATTAGGAAATAAATTTTTATCAAATATAAGAGGAACTGCAGCAATTTGTCAAGTAGTTAGATGCTTTGCTGATGAAAATGTAATTCATGTAAATGGAGAAGTTAATCCTTTAAAAGATATAGATATAATAAACGGAGAGCTTATTTTAGCGGATTTAGAAACAGTTGAAAGAGCTTTGGAAAAAAATAAAAAATTATTAGTATCTAAAAATAAAGAGGCTGTAAAATTAGTTCCGATTTTAGAAAAATGTTTAAATCATTTAAATGATGAAAAACTATTAAAAACATTGGAATTAACAGAAGAAGAGAATAATTTATTAAAGGTATATCAATTTTTAACTATAAAACCAATGATGTTTGTTACAAATGTATCTGAAGATGATTTAGCAGATGGAAATAAATATGTTGATCAAGTTAAAGATTATGCTGATAAGTTGGGATCTGAAGTTGTAATAGTTTCTGCTAAAGTGGAAGAAGAATTACAAGAAATGGGAAAAGAAGATAAAGAAGAATTTTTAGAAAGTTTAGGAGTTAAAGAAGCAGGGTTAAATAGATTAATAAAAGCAGGATTCAAATTATTGGGGTTACAAACATACTTTACAGCAGGAGTTAAAGAAGTAAGATCATGGACAATTTCCATTGGTGATTTAGCACCTCAAGCTGCAGGAGTAATTCATACAGATTTTGAAAAAGGATTTATAAGGGCTAAAGTTTGTTCATATGAAGACTTTGTAAAATTTTCAGGATGGAAGGGAGCTCAAGAAGTTGGAGCTATGAGAGTAGAAGGTAAAGATTATATTGTTAAAGATGGGGATTTAATGGAATTTTTATTTAATGTATAAAGAAATTATACTTGACATTAGTCTAAAAACCGTGTAGAATAACTAGGTATCACAATAATAGGAGGCTATAGTTGAAAGTTAAATTAAATGAGTTCAATAATGATTATTTAAAAGAATTTGAACTATGTGTATCTAATATTGAAGATATATTTTTAGAAGGAGATGTCCATATAAATGGTTCAGTTTCTAAAGTTGAAAATGAATATATAGTTGAAGGAATATATTCAGCTAATGTAAAATCTTCATGTATAAGATGTCTAGAAGATGTTATTATAAAGTTAGAAAAAAGAAAGTTTTATGGAATATTTCTAAATGAAGAAGATTATCAAGATTATCAAAATTCATTAAGTAAAAATGAAGTGATGAATGTTGATGATTATTTCAAAGCTAATAATGAAGAAATTGATATTTTAGAATTTGTAAGAGAACAAATTATTTTAGATATTCCTCAGTATCCAAAATGTAGTGGGGGATGTTCAGATGATATGTATTTGAAAAAATATGGAGAAGACCAACCAGATCCAAGATGGATGGGATTGTTGGACATTGAAATAAAAAATTAAAATAAGAAAGTTGTGAGGAGGGGAAACTGAGATGGCAGTACCTAAGAAAAAGACTTCAAAAGCTAAAAAAAATATGAGAAGATCTCATCACAAAATTGCAGGAACTACTTTGATTACTTGTGAAAAATGTGGAGCTACAAAAAGACCTCATAGAGTATGTTTAGATTGCGGAGACTACAATGGAAAACAAGTACTAAATTTAGCTGAGTAATTTAGACTAAATAAAAAAAGCAAGAGGAATTAACCAACTTGCTTTTTTTATTTTTTGAAAATTTATAGTGAATGAAAATAATTTAAATGAATAAAATTCATATTTATATATAGTAATAATGTAATTAATAGAATTTCTTTAAGAAAAAATAAAAATTTTATGTTAAAATATAGAAAATGAAATTTTTTTAGAGGTGAAAAATGAGAATAGTTGTAGATGGCATGGGGGGAGACAAAGGAAGTAAGGAAGTACTAAAAGGGATAGTTTTAGCTTTAAAAGAAAAAGAAGATATAGAAGTAATAGTTGTAGGACAAGAAGAAAAATTATCAAAAATTATAAAAGAAATGGGATATTCCAATGAAAGATTAAAAATAGTTAATGCAGATGAAGTCATAGAAATGACAGATGAACCAATGATAGCTGTTAGAGAGAAAAAGAAATCATCAATTAATGTAGGATTAGATCTAGTTAAAAATAAACAAGGAGACGCATTTATATCTTCTGGGAATACAGGGGCATTAATTTCAGCAAGTCAACTTAAATTGAGAAGAATTAAGGGGATATTAAGACCAGCAATAGCAACAGTATTTCCTTCGAAAAAAGGACATATAGTTTTTATGGATGTTGGAGCAAATGCAGATACAAAGCCAGAATATATAAATCAATTTGCAATTATGGGAAGTGAGTTTGCAAAGGAAATTTTAAATATAACTTCTCCTAAAGTATCTTTACTAAACATAGGAAGTGAAGAAGGAAAAGGAAATGAGATAACTAGACAAGCATATGAATTATTAAAGGAAAATAAAAACATTAGTTTTACAGGTAATATAGAAAGTAGAGAAATGATGTCTGGAGATACAGATGTTATTGTTTCAGATGGTTTCACAGGGAACATGGTATTGAAAACAAGTGAAGGAGTAGCCAATTATATATTTTCAATGTTAAAAGAAGAAATACAAAAGAGCTTTCTTTCAAAAATTGGAGTATTATTTTTGAAAAAACCTTTGAGAAAAATGAAGAATAAGTTAGATTCCTCAGAATATGGAGGAGCTTTATTTTTAGGACTAAACGGTATATCAATAAAAGCCCATGGAAATTCTGATTATATTGGAATAAAAAATGCCATAATGGTTGCTGATAATTTTGCAAAAAATAATTTTGTGGAAAAATTAAAAAATACAATAAATAATAATAAATAATAATAAATAATAATAAATAATAATAAATAATAATAACTGGAGGTAATTGGCTTTGAAAAGTGTTGGAATATTAGGATTTGGTAAATATGTGCCTGAAAAAATAATGACTAATGCTGATTGGGAGAAATTAGTAGACACATCAGACGAATGGATAACTACAAGGACAGGTATAAAGGAAAGAAGATATGCTGCTGAAGATCAAGGAACTTCTGATTTAGGAGTTGAAGCATCGAAAATAGCCTTAAAAGATGCAAACATTAAAGCTGAAGATATAGATTTAATAATTTTAGCTACATGTACTCCTGATTACAGAGCTCAAAATTGCTCTTCTCTAATTCAAAATAAATTAAGAGCTAAAAATGCAGCAGCTTTTGATTTAGAAGCAGCATGTAGTGGTTTTATATATTCTTTAACAGTTGGGAAGGCAATGATACAGTCAGGGATGTATAAAAAAGTTTTAGTAATAGCAGCAGAATCAATTTCAAGAATTATAGATATGCAAGATAGAAATACAGGTATTTTATTTGGAGATGGGGCAGCTGCAGCAGTTTTAGGAGAAGTGGAAGAAGGTTATGGAATAATATCTTCTTATCTTGGAACAGAAGGTGTAACAGATGGAACTCTAAGAATAAAAGCTGGTGGAACAAGATATCCAATAACTCAAGAAAGATTTGATAATAGAGAACATTTTATAGAGATGAATGGAACAGATGTATTTAAGTTTGCTGTGAAAGCCTTACCTTATGCAACAAAAAAAGCAGCAGAACAAGGGAATATAGATTTAAAAAATATAGATATGGTATTTCCTCATCAAGCTAATTTAAGAATAATAAAATCTGCTGTAAAAAAATTAGGAATTCCTTATGAAAAAGTATATATTAATCTTGAAAAATATGGAAATACATCAGCAGCTTCAATAGGAATTGCTATGTCTGAAGCTATAGATGAAGGTAAATTGAAAAAAGGAGATTTGATTGCTTTAACAGGTTTTGGAGCAGGTTTAACATACGGATCTCTAATAATGAAATGGAGTAAATAGTTTTAAAATATGTTGAAATAAAAATAAAACTGTGATAAAATTACATGTGTAATTATAAAAAAAGGAGAATTTTTATGGGAAAAGTAGCTTTTGTTTTTCCAGGACAAGGAAGTCAATTTGTTGGAATGGGAAAAGATATTTATGAAAATAATGATTTAGCTAGAAAAGAATACGATAAAATTTTCAAAAATCTTTCTTTTGATTTAAAAACAGCAATGTTTGATGGTCCAGAAGAACTTTTAAAGAAAACTAAGTATACTCAACCAGCAATAGTTGCCATGAGTTTAATTTTAGATAAATTATTAAAAGAAAAAGGAATTTATCCTGATTTTGTAGCAGGACATTCAGTTGGAGAATATTCAGCTATTGGATCTGCTGAATTTTTAAGTTTAGATGAGACTGTTAAGTTAACTTCTTTTAGAGGAGAAGCTATGAATGAAATAGCTGAAAAAGTAAATGGGGGGATGGCTGCAATAATTGGTATGCCTTCAGAGAAAATAATAGAACTTCTAAAAACAGTTACAGGAGTAGTTGAAGCAGTTAATTTCAACGAACCAAAGCAAACAGTAATAGCAGGGGATAAAGATTCCATAGAAAAATCATGTGAATTGCTAAAGGAAAATGGAGCAAGAAGAGCATTACTTCTTCCTGTATCAGGGCCATTTCATTCATCATTAATGAAACCAGCTGGAGAAAAATTAAAAAAAGAAATAGAAACTTATGAGTTTAAAGATACTAAAATAAAATTAGTAGCAAACACAACAGCAGAAATTATCTCTACAGGAAATGAATTAAAAGAAGAAATATACAATCAAAGTTTTGGGCCAGTAAGATGGGTTGAAACTATTGAAAAATTAAAAGAGAATGGTGTAGAAACAATTTATGAAATAGGTCCAGGGAAAACATTAGCTGGGCTTATAAGAAAAATAGACAAAAATTTAAAGGTTGTAAGCATAAACTCACTTTCAGCTATTGATAATTTATAATAAATTGTTGAAAACTATTGCTAAATTTGGTAATATGGTATTGAAAACATTTAAAAATAATAAAGAATTCAGGAGGAAAATTGATGTTAGAGAAAATAAGAGAAATAGTGGTTGAACAATTAGGTGTAGATGCAGATCAAATTACTGTAGATGCAAATTTCATTGATGATTTAGGAGCAGATTCATTAGATACAGTAGAATTAATAATGGCTTTTGAAGAAGAATTTGATATAGAAATTCCTGATACAGCAGCAGAAAAAATAAAAACAGTAAAAGATGTTATAGATTATATTGAAGCAAATAAGAAATAAGTAACAACAGATAAAGGGGATACGTAATATCCCCTTTAAAATTATAAAAAATTAATTTAGAAATATTTTATTATAGATTATGAGGTGATTTTATGAGAAGAGTTGTAGTTACAGGTTTAGGACTTATTACAGCTTTAGGAACTGGACTAGAAAAATCTTGGACAGCTATAAAGGAAGGAAAAACAGGAGTAAAAACAATAGAATCTTTTGATACTTCAGATTCTGCAGTTAAATGTGCAGCTGAAATTAGAGATTTTTTTCCTTTAGAGTTTGGGATAGAGAAAAAAGAGCTAAAAAAAATAGCTAGAAATACTCAATTTGCCATAGGAGCAGCAAAAATGGCATTGGAAGATTCTGGTTTAGTTATAGATGAAGAAAATGCAGAAAGAGTAGGAGTAATAGTTTCTTCTGGAATTGGAGGAATTGAAGTTTTTGAAAAACAATATGAATCTATGTTGAATAAAGGTGTCAGAAGAATATCTCCATTTACAATACCTGCTATGATAGCTAATATGGCAGCAGGAAATGTTGGTATATATACAGGAGCCAAAGGACCTAATAAGTCAATTGTAACTGCCTGTGCAGCTGGAACTCATTCAATAGGAGATGCTTTTGAAACAATTAAATTGGGAAAAGCAGATTATATGCTAGCTGGGGGAACAGAAGCGTGTATTACAAAGTTTGCATTAAATGCTTTTGCAAATATGAAGGCTTTATCTACTAATCCAGATCCAGAAAAGGCATCAAGACCATTTACAATTGATAGAGATGGTTTTGTTATGGGAGAAGGTTCAGGGGTATTACTTTTAGAAGAATTAGAAACAGCTAAAAAAAGAGGAGCTAAAATTTATGCAGAGGTAGTTGGATATGGAGAGACTTGTGACGCTCATCACATTACAGCACCTATCATAGATGGAGCTGCAAGAGCTTTTAGAATGGCAATGAATGAAGCAGACGTTAAAGCAGATGAAGTTGATTATATTAACGCTCATGGTACTTCTACTGGACTTAACGATAAAAATGAAAGTGCAGCAATTAAGGAAGTATTTGGAGAATATGCATATAAGCTAAATGTTTCTTCTACAAAGGGAGCAACAGGTCATGTTTTAGGAGGAGCAGGAGGAATAGAAGGTGTTATACTTGCTAAAAGTATAGAGGAAGGAATTATACCTCCAACAGCAAATTATGAGAATCCCGATCCTGAATGTGATTTAAATTATACTCCAAATAAAGCAGAAAAAAAAGAAATAAAAGTTGGAATGTCCAGTTCTTTAGGATTTGGCGGACATAACGCAGTAATAATTATGAAAAAATATAATGATTAATTTAAGGAGTGAGAAATGGATATTGAAGTGAAATTTGATTTAAGTTTAGAATCTTTAGAAAAAAAATTAAACTATTTTTTTAAAGATATTAATTTATTAAAAAATGCGCTTCTTCATAGATCTTTCGGAAATGAAAATAGAAAATATAAGAGAGTAAACAATGAAAGACTAGAACTGCTAGGAGATGCAGTTCTAGATCTTGCTGTTGCAGAATATTTATATTTACATAATGAAGATTATACTGAAGGGGACTTAGCAAGAATAAAGTCAATGGTAGTAAGTGAGCCTGTTTTTGCTAAAATTTCAAGAAAGTTAGAATTAGGAAAGTATTTGAAATTGAGTAAAGGGGAGTTAATGACTGGAGGCCAAGATAGGAATTCAACATTATGTGATACCTTTGAAGCTGTTATGGGTGCCATTTACCTAGACTCTAATTTTGAAGAATCAAAAAAAGTAGGAATAAGTTTTTTACAATATGAAATAGAACATTTTGATGAAGATGAAGAAATAACAGATTACAAAACAACTCTTCAAGAATTTGTTCAAAAAAAATATAAAATAGTTCCAGAATATACTGTTGTAAAAGAATCAGGTCCTGATCATAAAAAAACTTTTGAAATTGTAGTCAAAATAGGATTAGATAAAGAGGGATTTGGAATAGGAAAAAGCAAAAAAGCTGCAGAGCACGCAGCTGCAAAAGATCTACTGAAAAAAATCGAAGAAGAAAAAAATGAAACACTATAACATTCCCGTTTTTATAAGTCACTTTGGGTGCCCAAATGCCTGTGTTTTTTGTAATCAAGTAAAGATTAATGGAAGAGAAACAGATGTTACAAATGAAGACTTAGAAAATATATTGGAATATTATTTGAAAATATTACCTAAAGATTCCTATAAAGAAGTGGCATTTTTTGGGGGAACTTTTACAGGAATATCCCTAGGAAGACAAAAAGAATATTTGGAAGTTGTAAAAAAATATTTAGATAAAGGGTTAGTTCAAGGAATAAGACTTTCAACTAGACCAGATTATATAAATAAAGAAGTAATGGATCAATTGAAAGATTATAAAGTTACAACAATTGAATTAGGGGTGCAATCCTTCGATCAAAATGTGCTAGAAAAAAGTGCAAGATATTATAAGATGGAAGTTGTTTATAAATCTTGTGAAATGATAAAAAGTTATGGAATAAATTTAGGTATTCAAATTATGCCAGGACTTCCAGGTTCTACATTTGAAACAGATTTTGAAAGTGCTAAAAAAGTTGTTGAAATTAATCCATTAAATGTCAGAGTATATCCTACATTAATTATAAAAGATACTGAGTTAGAAAAAATGTATTATTCTGGAGACTACAAAGTACTTTCAATGGAAGAAGCAATAAAAAGATGTAGAAAAATATGTGCTCTAATAGAATTAAATGGAATAAAATTAATAAGGGTAGGATTACAACCATCAGAAGATTTAAGAAATGGTGGGGTATCTGTTGAAGGAGCTTTCCATCCAGCATTTAAAGAGCTGGTAGATGGAGAGATTTATTTTAGTTTTTTGGAAAAAATAAAAAATACAGAAACAAATTTAAATGTGGAAGTGTGCGAAAAAAATGTTTCCAAAGTAACAGGAATAAATAAAAGAAATAAAAAAAGATTAAAAACTTTAAATATAAAAATAAATAATAGCTTATCAGTGGACAAGATAATAGTTAATGGGGTAAAATATAGTAGAGAGAAAATACTACAATGGGAATTAAGTGAGTGCCATGAATAAAATTATTGTTAGTACAAATAATTTTCAAAGAAAAGCTGCAATAATCGAAGATGATAGGGTTGTGGAAGTTTTTAATGAAAGAGATGATGAATCAAATATAATAAAAAATATTTACAAAGGGAAGGTAGCTAATGTTCTTCCAGGTATGGAGTCAGCATTTGTGGATATTGGGTTAAAAAAAAATAGTTTTCTTTTTGTAGATGATTTAAGAGAATTTGAAGAAAAGTATTTAAATGGTTTAGTTAATAGTGAAAAACCTATTGAGGATTTGTTAACTGTTGGTGATCAAGTTGTAGTTCAAGTATTAAATGTTCCTAGGGGAAACAAAGGTGCTAGAGTTACAACTAATTTTACAATACCTGGAAAATATTTAGTGTTAATGCCAAATAGTGATCATATTGCAATTTCTAAAAAAATATCAAATGAAGAAGAAAGAAAAAGACTTCAAAAAATATTTGAAGAAATAATGCCAGATAGAATGGGAGTAATAATTAGAACAGCTGCTATGGGAAAGTCCATTTACCATTTTGAAAGAGAAATTGGGTATCTTGTAAAAAAATGGCAAGATATAGAAAAAAGGATTTCAAAGTCTAAAGCTGGAGAAATTTTATATAATGATAATGATATTGTTATAAAAATTTTAAGAGATATATTAAACAATGAAATTGATGAAATAGTAGTTGATAATGAAGAGGTTTATTTGGAAATCATTGATTATATTAATGCTTTTAGTGAAGGGAAATCTAAAACAAAAGTTAAATTATTTTATGGGGAAAATGAAATATTTGAAGAATATAATATAGATAAAGAAATAGAGAAGTCTCTTCAAAAAGAAGTGTGGTTAGATTGTGGAGGATACTTAGTTATAGAGAAAACAGAGGCATTAATAAGTATAGATATTAATACAGGAAGAAATACAGGAAGTTACAATCTTGAAAAAACAGTATTAAATACAAACTTAGAAGCAGCTATAGAAATACCAAAACAATTAAGAATAAGAAATTTAAGTGGAATAATAATAATAGATTTCATTGATATGAAGCTTCAAGAGGATAAAGATTTAGTTTTTAAACAATTGGAATTGGAATTGAAAAAAGATAGGTTGAAAAATAATATAGTTCACTTTACTGACTTAGGATTAATAGAAATGACTAGAAAACGAGTTGGAAGAAATTTAAGCTATTTTTATCAATCAGATTGTCCAAGTTGTAATGGAACTGGAAAAGTAAAATCAGCCGAAGGTATCATAGAAACAATTATAAAAGAATTAAAAGAAGTTTCAAAGGAAAGAGACATTAAAACAATTTGTTTAGTGTCAACTGAAGAAGTAATAGAAAAAATAAAAGAAGTTTATTATGATATTTTAAAAGATTATTTTGAAAAAAAAGGTAAAAACTTAAAAATATTAATAGAAGATATTAATAACAAAGTAGGATATGATATATTACTTGAAAAATAGGAGGAATAATTTTGAAAGTAGGAGTTTATTCAGGAAGCTTTGATCCTATAACTTTAGGACATCAAAATATTATTGAAAGAGCTAGTAAAATATTTGACAAGTTAATAGTGGTTATTTGCACAAATAGTGAAAAAAAATATTGGTTCAGTTTAGCTGAAAGAAGAGAGATGTTAGAGGAATTATTCAAAGAATATAAAAATATTCAAATTGATTCCTATGAAGGATTAATAGCAAATTATTTAGTTGAAAATAATCTAGGAGTAATAGTTAGAGGAATAAGAACAACTGAAGATTGTGGATTAGAATTATATTTTGCTGATGGGAATCTAATGATATCAGATTATAAAGTGGATACAGTATTCTTACCAGCTTTTAAGGAGTATATACACGTGAGTTCCACTGCAGCTAGAGAGATTTCAAGATATGGTGGAAAGGTAACTTGTTATGTGGATCAAAGAATAGCTGAAAGACTTTTGGAAAGAGGTAAATTATACAGTTCTAAGAAAAAATAAGGTGATAATATGGCTAAAGAAAAAATTGTATATATTTGTAAAGAATGTGGATATAGAACTTCAAAATGGGTAGGAAAATGTCCTAATTGTGATGAATGGGATGTACTTGAAGAAGAAAAAGTAGAAAAATTAAATAAAATTTTTTCTTTAGGAGATATAGAAAAAAATGTTTCATCTTTTAATGAAATAAAAATAGAAGAAAATTTTAGATACAAAACTTCTGTGAAGGAAATGGATAGGCTTTTAGGTGGAGGATTGGTGCAAGGGGAGGTTGTACTTATAACTGGTAACCCAGGTATAGGGAAATCTACACTCCTTCTTCAGTTGGCTTCAGAGTATTGTGAATACGGTGATGTTTTATATGTTTCAGGAGAAGAATCCTCAGCTCAAATAAAAAGTAGAGGAGAGAGGCTTGGAATAACAGCATCTAATTTGTATTTAATGTCTGAGGTTATTATTGAAAAAATATTAGATTATGTAACTTATAAGAAACCAAAAATAATAATAATAGATTCAATCCAGACTATTTCAAGTGAAGGTAGTTTATCAATCTCAGGATCTCCTAGCCAAATAAGAGAATCAACCTTAAAAATAGTTGAAATAGCAAAAAAAACAGGAGTATGCTTTTTTATTGTAGGGCATATAACAAAGGATGGTAAAGTTGCAGGACCTAAATTGTTGGAACATATGGTTGATGCAGTTTTTAATTTTGAAGGGGAAGAAGGTTTATTTTATAGGATATTAAGGAGCACTAAAAATAGGTTTGGTTCAACTAATGAGCTTGCAGTATTTAGTATGGATGAAGAAGGTTTAAAGGAAATAAAAAACTCTTCAGAATTTTTTTTAAGTGAAAGAAATGAAAAAAATATAGGAAGTATGATTGTTCCTGTTTTAGAAGGAACAAAGGTTTTTCTTTTGGAAATTCAAAGTTTATTAACAGATGGAAGCAATATAGGAATACCAAAGAGAATAGTTCAAGGATTTGATAGGAATAGGTTTCAAATATTAATGGCAATTGGAGAAAAAAGAATGAACCTTAATATAGGGACCAAAGATGTCTTTGTGAATATTCCTGGTGGAATATCAATTAAAGATCCTGCAGCAGATTTAGGAGCCTTAATATCATTATTGTCAGTATATAAAAATGTTGAAATTAGTCAAAAAATTGCTGCTATAGGAGAACTTGGTTTAAGAGGTGAAATAAGAAAAGCCTTTTTTATTGATAAAAGGTTAAGAGAACTGGAAAAATTAGGATTTAAAGGAGTTTACGTACCAGAAGCAAATAGAAAAGAAATAGAAAAAAGAAATTATAGTTTGAAATTAATTTATTTAAATAATATAGAAGAATTTCTAGAAAGGATGTAATCTATGGAAAAATCAGAGATGAAGGACATATTTAGTTTTGTAAGACCAGGTACAAGGCTTAGAGAAGGTTTAGACAGCATCCTTGACGGAAGAAAAGGTGCCTTAATTGTTGTAGGTGTAGATGAGGAAACTGAAAAAGTTTTAGATGGTGGATTTTTTTTAAACTGTGATTATAGCCCTGAAAGGTTATTTGAATTATCAAAAATGGATGGAGCAATAATTTTAGATGATAATATAGAAAAAATATTATATGCAAATGTTCATTTACAACCAGATAAAAGGTATATGACAGAAGAAAGTGGCACTAGACATAGAACAGCTCAAAGAATTGCAAAACAGTTAAATAAATTGACCATTGCAATATCTGAAAGAAAAAGAGTATTAACATTGTATAAGGGAGAAATAAGATATAAACTTAGACCTTTATCAGAGCTTACAAATGAAGCAGCTCAAGCTTTAAATACATTGGAAAGATATAGAAATGTGTTAGAAAAAAGTTTAGGAAATTTAACAATATTAGAATTAGATGACATGGTAACTGTTGAAGATGTTTGTACAGTTTTACAGAAATTTGAAATGTTAAAAAGAATAAAAAAGGAAGCCTTTGATTGTATAATAGAATTGGGAACAGAGGGGAGACTAATAAGCCTTCAATTGGAAGACTTATTAAGGGGAACCAAAGAGGAAGAGGAAGAGTTCTTACACGATTACTATGTTTTTGAAAATGAAAAGGAAATTAAAAATATAAAGCTTATGATTTCAGAATTAGATAACAGTGAAATGTTAGACTTAGTTAAAATTTCCACAATACTTGGTTTTGGTAAATCAGTTTCTAAATTGGATAACAGGGTAACCCCCAAAGGTTATAGAATATTAAATAAATTTGGAAAAATAAATGACAAGGATATAGATACATTAATTAGAATTTTTGGAGAATTATCTAAAATTCAAATAGCTTCAGCAGATGAATTAGTTGAAAGATCAGAAATAAGTAAATTTAAAGCAAATGCTGTCAAAAAGGGTTTTGCAAGATTAAAATTTACAGTAGGATTGGAAAAATAAGTTAAATACAGAGTGCTAGAAAGGATATAAAGTGAATTATTTTTTATTTTTGAATCATCCAAAGGGAGAAGAAATTTACCAACTCTCTTTAGATAAAGAAAGATTGGTAAGAAACTATTTTAACTCAATAGATACGTTAAAGTGTGAAGTAGTAATAAAAGGGAAAAAATATAATGCAATAGTGGATTATAAAATTTTTGAAAAATTATGTAATTTTGATTGCTTTAATTGTGTAAATGATTGTTGTGCAGATAGTCCATCTTTTTTACAAGAAAAGACAAAGAAATTTGTAATGAAAAATATAGAATCTTTTAATAGAGATACAAAGAATATAGATATAGCAGAAGAATTAGGTTATTCAAAGGAAGAATTATTAGATGAATTTGAAAAAGAAAATAAAAGAGAAATTATTTCTGAGATAGAAGAAGAAACTGAAATGTGTTTTTATGCTTATAGAACAAAGGATAGAAAAACATTATGTAGTATTCATTCAATGTGTTTAAATAAAAAAATGTCTCAAAATGATATATGGAATTATAAGCCTCTGGTTTGTTCCCTTTGACCAATGGAAATAATATCTGAAAAGGATGAATCTCTTATTTATATTACATTACCTGATGATTTTACTAATGGATTTACAATAGAAAATTATTATGAAATCCCTTGTATAAATAAAGAAATGATAGAAAGTAGCCTATTTAGAAGAAAAAATCCAAATGGATTTGTAGAGGAAAATTATGTTCCTTTTATAGAAGCTTATAAAACTACGATAATTTCTATTTTTGGAAAAACTTTTTATGAAATGATAAAGAATAAAATACTTGATTAATAAAAGAAAACTATTGACATCAAAAGAAAATTCATATATAATCTTAGGGTGAATGTACCTTTTCCACAAAGGACCGTTGCGTTATATAAAAATATATAACTGAAATTTTAGGAGGATAAAGTGAAGAAATACACTGAAATGCAAAGAAAAGAAGATGTAGTAAGAGAGTGGTTCCACTACGACGCTGAAGGCTTAGTATTGGGAAGATTAGCAGTAGAAATTGCTAAAAAATTAATGGGAAAAGAGAAAGTTTCTTTCACACCACATATTGACGGCGGAGACTATGTTATAGTTACTAATGTTGAAAAAATAATAGCAACTGGAAATAAAATGAAAGATAAACTTTATTATAGACATTCTGGATTTCCTGGTGGGATTAGCAAAAGAACTTTAGGAGAAATTATTGAAGCTAAACCAGAAGATGCTTTAATGCTAGCTGTTAAAAGAATGCTTCCAAAAAATAAATTAGGAAGAGAACAATTAACAAGACTAAGACTATTTGTAGGGGCTGAGCACGGACATGTTGCACAAAAACCTACAAAGGTAGAAATGTAAGGGGGTATTGAACAGTGGCAGAGATGAATCAATTTAGAGGAACAGGTAGAAGAAAAACTTCTGTAGCAAGAGTAAGATTAATTCCTGGTGAAAAAGGAATAGTTATAAACGGAAAAGATATGAAAGATTATTTTGGTGGAAGAGAATTACTATCTAAAATAGTTGAACAACCATTAATATTAACAGAAACTTTAGATAAATATCAAGTTATAGTTAATGTATTTGGTGGAGGAAACTCAGGTCAAGCTGGAGCTATAAGACACGGTGTTTCTAGAGCTTTACTTGAAGCTGACGAAACTTTAAAACCTGCTTTAAGAGAAGCTGGATTCTTAACTAGAGATTCAAGAATGGTTGAAAGAAAGAAATTCGGAAGAAGAAAAGCAAGAAGAAGTCCTCAATTCTCAAAAAGATAATTTTATCAAAAAAGAATATGGATATATTACCCTGCAAAGCTTATATTTGCAGGGTTTTTTTTATATTTATTTCAAATCATCCACATCTGTACTAGCTGTCTCCTCTAAGCCAATTTTACTTATAGCATTAGTTGTATCGACAAAAGTACGTAATACACCATCCTCTAATGAGTTTAGTATTTTTACTCCACAAACTTTTATAAATTCCATTGAGGTCATATCACGTTTCACAATAAGACCTGTAGGTAATGAGTTTAAGTATAGTTCAGTAGAATTGCTATCATTTTTATCTACACTCTTAAATGCTACCACAATGCCATTATCGAGAACATTTGTTCCACTTATACCATGTTTGTATGCTGTTCTTAGTATCTCCATATTTAATGCAAAAACTAAATTATTGTCCATGTCTATCCTCCTTTTAATTCATAACTAACAATTAACACAATTATACATAACGTAACATTAGTATCAGTTTATAATAAATATATTTAAAATATTAAGTTACAAATTCATCTCTTGTTAAATTAGAAATCATAATACCTGAAAAATTAAGATATTAACTGCATCCATAAGTACTTATTTTGAATTTATAAAAGAGGCTATTTACAAATTCGTTGTCATATTGAGTATTTTGTTATTTATTATTTAATAACTTCCTTTAATCATATTATATTATATTTTTTAATATCTATCTATCTATAATAACAATATCAACCTAAAAAATTCATTTAAAAAGAGTATAAAAACATCCTTCCATTTTATTTTAGAAGCTTCAGCCATTGATAATTTATTTGTAATATAAAAAAGGTATTTAGAAATTGATCTAAATACCTGTTAATTTATTAATGTATTATTTTTTATTTTGCTTTAATTGGATTAATATTTATTTTTCTTCCTTCTCTTTTCCACTTTGCAAATTCTGCAACAGCTGTAAATAAAACATCTGTAGAAGAATTTAAACCAGTTTCAGCTGAATCTTGTATTACTCCAATAATGAATCCAACTCCAACAACTTGCATAGCAACATCATTTGGAATTCCAAATAAACTACATGCTAATGGTATTAGTAAAAGAGATCCACCAGCAACTCCAGAAGCTCCGCAAGCACTAACAGCAGACAAAACACTTAGTATAACTGCAGTTCCAAAATCAACTCTAATTCCTAGTGTATTAACAGCAGCTAAAGTTAATATTGAGATAGTGATTGCAGCACCAGCCATATTAATTGTAGCTCCAAGAGGAATAGAAACAGAATACATATCTTTATCAAGATTTAATTCTTCACATAATTCCATATTAACAGGAATATTTGCTGCAGAACTTCTTGTGAAGAAAGCAGTAATTCCACTTTGTCTTAAACATTTAAAAACTAAAGGATAAGGATTCTCTTTAATCATAACAAATGCAATTAATGGATTGATTACTAAAGCCATAAATCCCATAGCTCCTAATAAAAGAGCAAGTAATCTACCGTATTGTAACAATGATGATAGTCCACTAGTTGATATAGATGTAAATACTAATCCAGCAATTCCAAATGGAGCTAAACCAATTACCCATTTAACAATTTGAGAAAGGGCATCTGAAAAATTAGATACCATAATTTTTGTTGAATCTGGAGCATGTTTTAAAGCAATTCCTAAAAGAAGAGCCCAAACTAAAATTCCAATATAGTTAGCATTTCCCAATGCATTAATTGGGTTATCAACAAGATTCAATAATAATTTTTTTAATACTTCTGATACACCACTTGGTGGTGAAATACTTTGAACACCTTCTACCAATGTAATTTTAACTTTAAATAAGAAACTAGCAACTACAGAAACTATTCCAGCAGAAAGAGTCCCAATCAAATATAAACTAACAACTGATTTCATATTTGTCTTTTGTCCAGGTTTGTGTTGTGCAACAGCTGAAATTACTAAGAAAAATACTAAAATTGGAGCAACAGCTTTTAAGGCCCCAACAAACAATGTTCCAAATAGTTCAATTGGTTGTAATTTTTCTGGAGCAATAATTGCAAGAAGAATACCCACTACCAACCCTATTATAATTTTTTTAACTAAACTTAATTCTTTCCATTTATCAAACATTTTTCCCCCCCTACAATATCTAGTATATATCAAATATATAAACAAGAAGACTTAAAAAATACTACTTTTTTAATTTGCATTATTTTATCACATTTCCAACGAAAAAGAAAGGAAAAAAATATTTTTTTGTTTTTGATTAGTCTACAAAATGTTTTGAAAAAACGCAATATCACTAAAAAAAACAAATGCTAACTTTTTAAAAGTTAGCATTTGTTTTTTAAATTTCAATTAATTTATTTATTAATATCAAGAGTTTTGTTATAAATATCAAGTTTATTATATGGAATTTCAATATCATTTTCTCTAAATTTCAAAACAACTTCTTCCATTAAATCAAATTTAACGTTCCAGTAATTAAGAGTTGGAGTCCATACTTTAAAAACAAAATCTAAAGAGCTAGAATTATGAGATAAAAGTCTAATTATATAAGGTTTCTCATGTAATATCTGAGGATGATTGTCAGCTATATCCTTAAGAGTTTTTTTAACTAAATCAATGTCAGAATCATAGCTTACACAAATTGTTAAATCCAATCTTCTTTCAGGATTTCTAGAAAGATTAGTGACAGGAGAATTAGCCAAGGCACCATTTGGAATAATAATCACTCTGTTATCAAAGGTTACAATGGTAGTATAAAGAATACGGATACCATCTATAAGTCCAGATCCAGAATCACTTTCAATATAATCTCCTTTATTGAAAGGCTTAAATAGTAATATTAAAATACCTCCAGCTAAGTTAGTTAAACTACCTTGTAACGCTAAACCAATTGCGATACCAGCAGTACCTAAAATAGTTATTAGAGAAGTAGCTTGTATTCCTATTCCACCAATTAATAGGAAAAAAACAAATATATAACTAACCATATTTAAAAGTGAAAGTAGAAAAGTTTTTAAAAGAGGATCAACTTTATGTTTCTTCATAACTGAAGAACCTGCTCTATTAACTAATCTAATTAAAGGTTTAGATAAAAATATAATTGCTAAAATCCAAATTATTTTAAAGGTGATACTTGGAAGCTTGGAACCAACATTAGCAAAAAAGCTTTGAAAAAACACATCTAAATTTAAACGGGTCATAATTACCTCCAGATAATTAAAAAATAGCATTAATAGAAGAACAGAGATTAGATTAACTAATCTCTGTTCTTAAAAATTGATACTAAAATTTTATTTGATTAGTTCAGCTATTTTACTTTCAGAAACCAATCCAACAGATTTATTAATAGGTTCTCCATTTTTGAAAATAATTAGAGTAGGTATACTCATAATTTCAAATTTTCCAGCTAGTTCAGATTCTTCATCCACATTAACCTTACCTACTTTTACATTAGAATTTTTATTAGAAAAAGATTCTAATATTGGACCTAATGTTCTGCAAGGCCCACACCAAGTTGCCCAAAAGTCTAAAATAACAACACCATCAGATTTTAAGACCTCAGAGTCGAAGTTATTTTTAGTTATATTTATAATTGACATAATTACAACCTCCTTAGAGTTTTAATTTATTATATATTATTATTATACAATAAAAATTAGGATATGTCATTAATATAATATAAATTAAATTTAAACTTTTTCTCAAAAAGCATCGTCATAATAGTGAAAATAAAAGATGTTTATAATAATTCTCTCCCTTTCTCATAAAGGAAGAACGAGCTTGATTCCCGTTCTTTTTTTATTTTTTGGAGAGAAAAAAGGAGATGGGAAAATGAATTTAAAAGAAGCAATGCAGATGAAGAATTTTGTTGTAGTTGGAGACACGATAAATGAAAAAAAATATGCTTATAAAATAAAAAATCAATTGTTAGCTAAAGAATATAATGTGGCTGCTGTTGGAAAGGAATTAAAAAGTATAAATGAGGTTGATTTTGACATTGATATATTAGATTTATGCATTAATCCAGTGGCAGGATTAAAATTATTAAAAGAAAATAAAAAGACATTTAAGAATATTGTTATTCAACCAGGAGCAGAAAGTGAAGAAATTATAAAATATCTAAGGGAAAACAAACTTCCTTATATAGAAAGTTGTTTATTAGTTGGCTTAAGATTATATTAAAAGAGAAATAAAAAAAAGACATACTATTTATAGAAAGTTGTCTTTTTTTTATTTCTCAATAAAATTTAAAAATAAAATTATTTGCTTAAGAATTTTTGAATTCTAGGGCTTAAATTATCTTTATTTGCTTTTAGTATTCTTTTAGTTTCAACTTCATCAGCTGATTTTAAAGTTTTTAAAACTTTAGTACAAACTTTAATTTTAAGAGATTTTCCATCTACAGTCATAATAACTGGTTGAAGATTTGGTTTCCATACTCTGTTAGTACATCTGTGAGAGTGAGAAACTTGGTGTCCAAAAGTCATTCCTTTTCCACTAATTTCACATCTTTTCATTGTAGCACCCCCTTTTAAACAATATTGCAAAATATTATATCATTATATTAATATAATATCAAGAAGATTTTAGACAAAATTATTCTATAAAGTTTAATTGTTAGGGTACTTATGGTATAATATCAATGAGAAAAAGAGAATGAAGGAGAAAAAAGTGAATATACATAGTCATAATGTTTTAGAATTTAACAAATTAAAAAATGTTTTAAGTGAATATATGATAACAGAAGCTTCTAAAAATAAAGTGGAAAACTTATTAATTTATAAAGATATTAATTTATTAAGAAAGGAATTTAATATTTTAAAAGATTTTATAGACTTTTTAAAGTATGATGGAGGAGTGGAATTATCAGAATTAAATGATATTACTAATCTTTTAAAAAAATGTGAACTAATAGGAATGTTCTTTGAACCTGAAGAATTATTTTTTATTAATCAAAATTTAAGATTGTTTAGATTATTTAAAAATAAATTAGAAGAATTAGATAAGTATAAGGAACTTAGAAATAAATTTTCAACAATAGAAACTTTAAAAAATATAGAAGATGTAATCAATAAAACTATAGATAAGGAAAAAAAAATACAAGATACTGCTTCTTTGGATTTAAGAGATTTAAGAGCTCATAAAAAATTATTATCTTCTAATATTAAAAGAAAATTTGAAGATATGTTTTCAAATGACAGTTTTTCCAAAGCAATTCAAGAAAAAATAATTACAACTCGTGATGGTAGGAATGTAATACCTATCAAAACAGATTTTAAGGGACTAGTTAAAGGGATTGAACACGATAGGTCATCAAGTGGACAGACAGTGTTTATAGAGCCCTTAGCTGTTGTATCTTTAAATAATAAAATGAGAGAATTAGAGGCTAGAGAAAGGGAAGAAATTAGAAAAATTTTATTGAGATTAACAGATCAAATAAGAATGAATATAGATGATATATCTAAAATATCAAAGGCCTGCATAGAATTAGATTTTTTTAATGGAAAATCTAAATTCTCCATTGATTTAGAATGTAATATACCAGAAATAAATACAAGGGAACAATTAAGTATTGTTGATGGAAGACATCCTTTTATACCAAAAGACCAAGTGGTTCCCCTTACTTTTGAAATAGGAAAAAAATATAATACCCTATTAATAACAGGACCAAATACTGGTGGGAAAACAGTTGCTTTAAAAGTTGCAGGACTACTTACATTAATGGCATTGACTGGAATACCAATTCCTGCAAGTGAACATTCAAGTGTGGGATTCTTTTCAGATGTCTATGCAGATATAGGAGATGAACAAAGTATAGAACAGTCTTTATCATCTTTCTCAGGTCATTTAACAAATGTCCAAAAAATATTATCAGATGTTTCAAAAAATTCTTTAGTATTATTAGATGAATTAGGATCAGGAACAGACCCTGTGGAAGGTTCTGCCTTTGCAATGGCTGTTATAGATTATTTAAAGGATAGGAAAGCTAAGTCAATAATCACAACTCATTACAGTGAGGTAAAAGCTTATGGTTATAATGAAGAGGGAATTGAGACAGCTTCTATGGAATTCAATTCAAAGACCTTATCTCCAACATATAAACTATTAATTGGAATTCCTGGGGAAAGTAATGCTTTAACAATAGCTAGAAGATTAGGTGTGTCTAAAGAAGTTATAGATAAAGCAGAATCTTATATAAGTGATGAGAATAAAAAAGTAGAAAAAATGATTAGCAATATAAAAAATAAATCGGAAGAATTAGAAGTTATTCAAGTGGAAGTAGAGAGAATAAAAAGAAAAGCAATTGCAGATAAAGAGGAATATGAAGAAAAATTAAGAAAATTAGAAATGGAAAAGAACAAAATTTTAAAAGAAGCCTATGAAAAAGCAGATGCTATGATGAAAGAGATGCAAAACAAAGCTGCAGCTCTAGTTAAAAAAATTCAATCAGAAGATGCTAAAAAATTAGATGCTAAAAATGTTCAAAAAAGTTTAAACTTACTTAGAACTTCATTAAAGGAAGACAAGAGTAAAAATGTAGAATCAAAACAAAGAATAACTAGAAAAATAGATATTAAAGAGGGAGAAAAAGTATTTGTTAAAAGTTTGAAACAATATGCAGATGTTTTAAAAATAAATAAAGTTAAGGAAACAGTATTCATTCAAGCTGGAATATTAAAATTAGAAGTTTCTTTAGATGATGTAACTAAAATCATAAGTAAAAAGAAAAAGACATACAATTCAGTGGCCTCTCATAGTAAATCTTTGGTTAAATCTAAAATAGATTTAAGAGGAAAAATGGTTGAGGAATCAGTTTACGATTTAGAATCTTATTTTGACAGTGCTGTATTAAATGGTTATAAGGAAGTTCAAGTTATTACTGGTAATGGAACAGGAGCTCTTAGAAAGGGAGTGGTTTCTTACCTTAAAGAATGCAGATATGTGAAAGAATTTAGGTTTGGTGGTCAAGGAGAAGGTGGTGTAGGTTGCATAGTGGTAACTCTGAAGTAAAATGTACATTAATAGTAGCAGCAGCAGGTAGCGGGAAAAGAATGGGACTTTCTTTCCCAAAACAATTTTTAAAATATAAGGGGAAACCTTTATTTATAAATGTCTTAGAAGTTGGAGAAAACTCTTCTTTAGTGAAAGATATAATAGTTGTTACTAAAGAAGAGTTAGTAGATGAAGTTTTGGATTTATGCAAATGTTATAATTTAAAAAAAATAAAAAAAGTTATAAAGGGAGGAGAAGACAGGCAGTCTTCCATTTATAATGCATTAAAATATTGTTCTAAGGATTCAATAATAGCAGTTCAAGATGGAGTGAGACCGTTTTTTAAAGAATGTTATTTGGAAAAAGCCTTGGAAGAATTAAAAAATAATAAAGAAATAGTTGGAGCTGTAATTGGAGTCCCAGTTAAAGATACAGTAAAAAGAGTAAATAAAAATAATTTAATTGAAGAAACTCCAAAGAGAGAAACTTTATACTTAGCTCAGACACCTCAAGTTTTTAAAGGAGAAATTTTAATAAATTCTTATGAAAAAGCTTTAAAAGATAAATTTCTAGGTACTGATGACTCTTCTTTAGTAGAAAGATACTACAAAAATATCAAAATTATACAAGGAGATTATTCTAATATAAAAATAACAACCATGGAAGATTTAAAATTTTTAGATTTATAAAATATTGAAATTTACTTTAACATTTAAAGGGTGTATAATTAAAAGGATAGAAATTTATAAATTTAGGAGGATAGATGAAAAAAGTTATAAGTTTAATTATTTCTCTTTTAGTAACTCTTTTAGTAATAATCATAGGATTTGAATTTTATTATAAAGATTCAGTGGAAAGTTTTGTGAATGATAAGGCAACTATAATTTATTATAATAAAAATATAAATAAAAAAAGTTTGTCTAAATTGGAAGATTTATTTGAAATAGATATTGAAAATGAAAATGAGATAATAAAAAATATAAAAGATTTATGCTTTGTATCTCAAAGTAAAATATATGAAAAAAATAAAAACGGAGTATTTATAATTGATTTAGGAAAGTATTATCCTATTGCAATTTTAGAGATAAATGATTATTTTAATGAATCTAAAAATGGATACTATATATTAAAGAATGAAAACAAAAAATATATGGGAAAAGTTCTAAATTCTGGAGATGAAATATATCTAAAAAATTATAAGGGATTATTTATAATTGGTAAGGATGAAAATGAAATAGAGAAGGCCATTGAGTCCTCTTCTAAAAATAATAGCAAGTTAAAAGAAATAATGGAAGAAAAATCTGAGAATAAATTAGGAACAGTAATAATAAACCAAGGACGAGAAAGATATTTAGGAATAGATATGTTGGTTGTTTCAGGAGATATAAAAGATGAGAGTACAATATCTTTAGATGGAGAAATATATATGGAAAAGGATTTCCTAAAAATGTTAAAGCCTCAACCTGAAAAAAGATCATTACTAAAATATTTGGGAAATAATAAAATATATCTTTCAGGAAAAAATATAGATAAATTTGATACATTTATATTTAGAATGCTATCTACAAGATTATCAAACTTCACAATAGCAGAATTGATTCAAGGTTTTTTTATGAATGAAGGGGGAGATTTATTTTCTAAATTAAATGGTGAAGTTATTATAGACACAGAAAGTGGAAACTATTTATTTGGGCTTAAACCTTTAACAAATGGAATTAGACTAGAATTATTTTTAAAAAATTTAGATAAAGTTTCCATAAAGAAAGATTTGTTAGGGAATCAATATTTACTAATAGGGGAAGATGTATTTGACTCTAAAGGTAATGAGAATAGTAAAAAAGAACTTAAAAAAGATCAAGTTATGTTTGGAAAGTTTAAGTATAAATATATGGATATAAATTGTAATGGATATTTAGAAGAGGGAAAATTGAGAATAAAATCAGAAATAAAAATAGATAAAAATAGGGAGGATAAAAATGATAAAAATTTATAATACTATGACAAGAAGATTAGAAGAATTCAAGTCATTAAAGGAAAATGAAGTATCAATGTATGTTTGTGGCCCTACAGTTTACAATTGTATTCATATTGGAAATGCCCGTCCAGCAATAGTTTTTGATACAGTAAGAAGGTATTTTGAATATAGAGGTTACAAGGTTAATTATGTTTCTAACTTTACAGATGTAGATGATAAAATAATAAAAAGAGCAAATGAAGAGGGAGTTTCTTGTGAAGAAATAGCTCATAAATATATTAATGCCTACTTTGAAGATACTAAAAAGGTAAATTTAAAAGAAGAAGGAATGCAAAGACCTAAGGCAACAGATTATATAGAAGAAATGAAAGATCTTGTTAAAAGTCTTGTTGATAAGGGTTATGCTTATGAATCTCAAGGGGATGTTTATTTCCAAGTTGATAAGGATAAGGATAATTATGGATGTTTATCCCATCAAGATGTTGGAAACCTAAGATCTGGAGCTCGTGTTGAAGTGAGTAACATAAAAAAATCTCCTTTGGATTTCGCATTATGGAAAAAAGCTAAGGAGGGTGAACCTAGTTGGGATTCTCCATGGGGAAAAGGAAGACCAGGATGGCATATTGAATGTTCAGCTATGTCAGGGAAATTATTAGGAAAAACTTTTGATATTCATGGTGGAGGACAAGATCTTATTTTTCCTCATCATGAAAATGAAATAGCTCAATCTACTTGTGGTGTTGGTGGAGATTATGCAAAATATTGGATGCATAATGGTTATATTAATGTTGATGGAGAAAAAATGTCAAAATCTCTAGGTAACTTCTTTCTGTTAAGAGAAGTGCTAGAACATTATGAAGGAAGAGTAATTAGATTTTTTGTTTTAGGTGCTCAATATAGAAAAACAATTGATTTTTCAGACACTGAATTACAACAAAGTAAGACTGGATTAGAAAGAATTGATAATGCAATTCTTAGAATAAAAGAAAAAGTAAAAGATGGTGCTAAAGAAAATGGAGAAAATTTAGAAGAATTAAAAGTAGATGTGGAAACATCTAGAGAAAAATTTATAAAAGCAATGGATGAGGATTTCAATACTGCTCAAGGTATAGGAGTAATATTTGAACTTGTAAAAAAAATAAATAAGTATTGTGATATAGAAGAATTATCTGAAAATGGAATTAAATATCTTGAAATGGCAGAAAGTTTTATAACTTATATAATGGAAGAAGTTTTAGGAGTTCTATTAAAAAAAGATACTGAAAATTTAGGAAATTTAACATCTGAATTGGTGGAATTTTTATTAGAAATAAGAAGAAAAGCAAGAGCTGAAAAAAATTGGGCTTTATCTGATGAAATAAGAGATAGAATCTTAAAAATGGGGATAAAGATAAAAGATGGAAAGGATAAGACAACATGGACTCTATAGATGTAAGAGAAAAAAGTGGAGTAGTGTTAGCTTATTTGGGAGATTCTATTTGGGAAGTGAATGTTAGGGAATACTTTTTTTTTAAAGGTTATAATTTAAAGCATATGAACAATGAAGTTGTGAAATATGTAAATGCTAAGACTCAAAGCAAAATATTAAACAGAATATTAAAAAATGTAGAGGATAAATATAAACCACTTATAAATAGATCGAAAAATGGGAAGATAAAATCCTTTCCTAAAACTTGTACCCCTCAAGAATATAGAGAAGCAACAGCTTTTGAAGCTTATATTGCTGCTTTATATTTAGATGGCAACATAGATGAAATAAGACATATTGTAAAATTAAATATAAACTTGGAGGAAAAAGATGGGATTATTTAAATTTGGTTCAAGAAGAGGGATAGGAATAGATTTAGGTACAGCTAATACACTTGTTTATAACAAAAAAACACAAGAGATAGTTTTAAATGAACCATCAGTAGTTGCTGTGGAAAGGGAAACAAGAAAAGTTTTAGCAGTTGGAGATGAAGCAAAGGCAATGATTGGAAAAACTCCAGACTCAATAGTTGCAATAAAGCCATTAAGTGAAGGGGTTATAGCAGATTATGATGTTACAGAAGCTATGATAAAATACTTTATAAAAAAAGTTTTTGGAAACACAATGTTTATGCCAGATGTAATGATATGCGTTCCAATTGATGTTACAGGAGTAGAAAAAAGAGCAGTTTTAGAAGCAGCTCTGTCAGCAGGGGCAAAGAGAGCTTATTTAATAGAAGAAGCTAGAGCAGCAGCTTTAGGAGCAGGATTAGACATTGCAGCTCCAACAGGAAACATGATAATTGATATAGGTGGGGGATCTACAGACGTAGCTGTAATTTCATTTGGTGGAACAGTTGTAAGTAAAACCATTAGAATTGCAAGTAATAATTTTGATAATGATATTGTTAGATACGTAAAGAAAACTCATAATTTATTAATTGGTGAGAGAACTGCAGAACAAATAAAAATAAAAATAGGAACAGCAATCCCTCTAGAAGAGGAAGAAAGTATAGTTATAAAAGGAAGAGATTTAGTTATGGGTCTTCCTAAATCAGTTACAATAACTTCAGAAGAAGTTAGAGAAGCAATTAATGATTCTTTAATGCAAATAGTATCTTGTGTAAAAGAAGTATTGGAAAAAACACCACCAGAATTGGCTTCTGATATAGTTGACAGAGGTATAGTAATGGCTGGTGGAGGATCTTTAATTAGAAATTTTCCTAAGTTAATAGCTCAACATACTCAATTAAATGTTAGACTTTCAGATGAACCTCTTTTAAATGTTGTTAGAGGAGCAGGATTAGCCATGGATCAATTACATGTATTGAAAAAAATAGAGAAAGCAGAGAGGTAATTATGTTTAAAGATATTTCTTCCAATGATGAAGCTAAAATATTTTTAAAAAATGAGTTAAAAAACAAAAAAAAAAGTGGAACATATATACTTTATGGAGAAGATAAAGAGCTTATTTTTCAATTTGCTCTTTCTTTTTCTAAAGGGTTAACTTGCAAAACATATGAAGATGATTTTTGCGATGAATGTGACAGCTGTAAAAGAATGAATTCTTTAACTCATGGGGATTTAGAAATATTTCAAGATATAAAGATAGAGGATGTTAGGGAAATTTCATATAGAGCTTCCACTTCTTCCTATGAAGGTGGGAATAGAATATTTATTTTAAAAGATTTAGATAAGTTAAACAAAGAATCAGCCAATGCCCTTTTAAAATTAATTGAAGAGCCTAGAAATGGAGATTATTTCATACTTCTTATGAGAAATCTAGATTTAATTTCAACAATAAAATCTAGATCAATAATTTTAAAAATAAAAAATAGAAGTGCTGAAGAATTAGAGGTAACAGAGGATATATATAAATTTTTTAGAGGAAATGGAAATGATATATTAAACTATAAAATTAAAAATTTGAGCTTAAAGGAAGTTTTTATATATTCTGATATACAAAAAGCTATAGATGATTATATTATATCAAAAGATATAGAAAGTAAAATGAATATTTATAAAGGATTGATAGATTTCTATAAAAATAAAGACTATATAGGTAAAGCAGAACAATTAAAATTTGCAGAGGATATTGCCAATTCTTGTGGAAAAGATAGAGCACTTGCTATGGAAATATGTAATTATATGAGTTATTTTATAAGAGATTATAATAAATTAGAAAAATTATTAGAAATAAAACATTATATTACAAGCAATGTAAATTTAAAGCTTTTATTTAGAGTGTTTATTTTAGAAATTTAAAACTTAGAGAAAAATTAATCTCTAAGTTTTTTTGTTTAAAATATTTTAAGTGATATGGACTCTACTAAATATTAAAAAGGGGAAAATATGTTATTAAAAAATGAAAGAATACAGTTAATGAATTATGGGAAAAAAATGATTTCAGATGGTTTAACAAAGGGGACTGGAGGAAACTTAAGTATATTTAATAGAGAAAAAAATCTAATGGCAATTACTCCAAGTGGAGTGGGATATTTGGATATTACTCCAGAAGATATTGTGATATTAGATGTAGAAACAGGAAAAATTATAGAGGGAAATAGAGTTCCTTCAAGTGAAGCAGATATGCATAGAATTTTTTATAAGTATAGAAAAGATATAAATGCAATGGTGCATACTCATTCTAAATACTCAACAGGGCTTTCTTGCACTGGAAAAAAATTACCTGCAATTCATTATTTATTAGCAGTGGCAGGGGAAGAAATTCCTTGTGCAAAATATGCCACTTACGGAACAGTGGAACTAGCTAAAAATGCATATAAATCAATGGAAGGAAATAAGGGAGTTTTGCTTTCTAACCATGGATTATTAACTGGAGGAAAGGATATAAGTGAAGCTTATAATATAGCTGAAAATGTTGAATTTTGCTGTGAGTTATATTTTATTTCAAAAGTTATAGGGGAACCATGTATATTACCAGAAAAAGAAATGAAAAAAGTAATGAAAAGATTTGAAGATTATGGGAAAAAAATAGATGAACATGAGGAAATATAAATAATTTCAGGTAGTTCTTGTTAACTTATTATAAAAAGAAAAGAGGTTAAAATGGATAGAATGGATAAAGACTTAGCTTTTATGTTGAAATATGAAAATATAGCTTGGTATGAAAATGGGAAAGTAAGAATATTAGATAGAAGAGTTTATCCTAGGGAAATTAAATTTGTAGAATGTAGAACTTACAAAGATGTGAAGCAAGCTATTGCAGATATGGTAACCCAAAGTGCAGGACCATATACAGCTGCAGGGATGGGAATGGCTTTAGCTGCTTATGAATGTAAGCATATGAAATTAGAGGAACAAATTAATTATTTGATAAACGCTTCAGAAATAATATCTCACGCTCGTCCAACTACAATTAATAGAATGAAACTCATAACAAACTCTTGTGCTGAAGTTGGAATTAAAGCTTTAAGGGAAGGAAATTCTCCAATAGAAGCAATATTCCAAAGAACTATAGATTCTTTAGAAAGAAGATATAGAAGAATGTCAGAAGTTGCTGTTAATTTAGTCAATTTATTTCCTAAAGAGGGAAAAGTTATGACACAATGTTTTGGAGAAACAATTGTGGGATGTATGGGAAGAGAGATAAAAAAACAAAATAAAAAAATTGAATTTTATTGTCCTGAGACAAGGCCTTATTTACAAGGGGCTCGTTTAACTGCAAGTGTTTTAAAGAATCAAGGATTTAAAGTAACTGTTATAACAGATAATATGCCAGCATGGACTATAAAAGAGAAAGGAATTGATGTTTTTACTTCAGCAGCAGATACTATTTGCATGGATGGAAATATAGTTAATAAGGTTGGAACTATGCAAATTGCAATTTGTGCAAAATATTTTGGAATACCATATTTTGTAACAGGAATTCCAGATGAAGAAAAGTATTTGGAAAATATTATAATTGAAGAAAGGGATCCAAGAGAGGTAACTAGTTGTAATGGAATAGAAAACACTTTAAAAGGAGTGGAAGGTTATTATCCTGCCTTTGATATTACTCCCCCAGAATTAGTAAGTGCAGTAGTTACAGATCAAGGGATCTATTCCCCTTATAATTTAAAAGAATATTTTGAAACAGAAATAGAACAATATTATTAAAAGAAAGAAGGTGGGGCAATATGGAAAAATATAAAAAACATTTTCGTCTATCTGTTGAAGATGCTGTAAATTATGTTAAAGATTTTAATATATTTGATAAAAATTCTAAATTAAAAGGTGAAGAAATTGGAGATGGAAATATAAACTATGTTTTTAGAGTAATTGATGAATCCAATAATAAGTCAGTTGTATTAAAACAAGCTGATAAATTTTTAAGATCATCAGGAAGACCCTTGGATTTAGCTAGAAGTAAAATAGAAGCAGAAATTTTAAAAATACAATGGAAATATTCAGAAGAATCAGTACCTAAGATATATTACTATGATGATGTTATGTGCGTTATTGTTATGGAAGACATATCTGAATTTAAAAATTTAAGAAAAGAATTATTAAAAGAAAAAATATTTCCTAATTTTTCAGATAAAATTAGTAGTTTTTTAGTTGATACATTACTTCCAACAACTGATTTAGTTATGGATTCTGGAGAAAAAAAACATAAGGTTCAAACTTTTATTAATAAAGAGTTATGTGATATTTCAGAATGCCTTGTTTTTACAGAACCATACGATGATTATAAAAAAAGAAATATAATTTTAGAAGAAAATAAAAAATTAGTTCAAGAAAAATTATATGAGGATAAAAGTTTACATTTGGAAGTTGGAAAGTTAAAAAATAATTTTATGAACAATGCACAAGCATTAATCCATGGGGATCTACACTCAGGTTCAATATTTATAAATAAAAATGGTATAAAAGTAATAGACCCAGAATTTGCTTTTTATGGTCCAATGGGTTATGACATAGGAAATGTTATAGGTAATTTATATTTTCCTTTAATTAATAAAAAATATACAATGGGGGAAAGTAAAGAAAAGGAAGAATTTCTTAAATGGTTGTCTAATTCAATTGAAGAAATATTTGACATGTTTATTGTTAAATTTAAAAATAAATATACTAAATTAGTAAAAAAATCTTTGTATCATGAAAAGGAATTTATGCAGTGGTATTTGTCTGAAATATTAGCAGATTCAATTGGGTCAGCAGGACTTGAAATAATTAGAAGAGTTGTTGGAGATACAAAAGTAATTGAAATAGAAGGAATAAAAGATAAAAGCAAAAGAATTTTAGTTGAAAGGGAACTACTTGAAATAGGAATAAGATTTATAAAGGAAAGGTACAGTATAAAAAAGGGAAGGGCTTTATATTTTAATAAAAAAAGATGCTTATTGCATCTTTTTTTATTAAAATATAAAGCCCTTGTTTTCTTGCGTTATTATTTAAGAGAGGTTATAATTAAAGAGAAATCAAAGAAATTTTCAAGGGGGAAAGGATGAAAATATTACATACTTCAGATTGGCATTTTGGGAAAAAATTAGAGGGAATGAAAAGAATAGAAGAACAAGAAAAATTTATAAATAATTTAAAGAAAATTGTTCAAGGGGAAAAACCAGATTTAATACTAATAGCTGGAGATATTTTTGATACTCCTAACCCTTCAGCAGAGGCAGAAACTTTATTTTTTGAATCACTAAAAAGAATATCTTTAAATGGAAAAGTTGGAGTTGTAATAATACCAGGAAACCATGATAATGGAGAAAGACTAGCTGCTTCCAAATCTTTAGTTAAAGATATTGGGGTGATAATTTATAAAGAACCATATGAAATTAAAAATGTAGGAAAATATTCCAATATGGAAATACTAGAATCATTTCAAGGGGGAATTCTTTTAAAAATATCAGAGAAAAAAATGTTTTTATATTGTTTACCTTATCCTAGTGAAGCAGCTTTAAATGAAACTTTTGAAGATGGGAAATACTCTGAAAGAATAGGAGAGATATTAAAGGAAGGAATAGAAAATAATAAAGAAGATGTTCCAGTTGTTGTAATGACACATTTATTTGTTACAAGGGAAGATAAAGAAGTTGAACTTGGTGGATCAATGGCTGTTAAAGTTAAAGATTTACCAGATGTTGACTATATTGCTTTAGGACATATTCATAAACCTATGAAATTCACTTCTAAAAGAGCTTGTTATTCAGGTTCTCCAATAGAATATAGATCCACTGAAAAAAACTTTTTAAAAAAAGTTTTTATAGTTCAAGTAAATGGAAATTTTGATACAAATATTAAAGAAATACCTCTAGAAAATTATAAGCCCATAAAGGAATATATTGGAAATTCAATAGAAGAGGCCATTGAAATCTCAAATAGCTTAAAAGAAAAAGAAGAATGGATTTATTTGAAAATAAAAACAAAAACACATTTAAAATCAAGTGATATAAGAAAAATTAAAGAAAATAAAAATATAGTTGAAATAATACCAATTTTATTAGGGGAAGAAACCTATGATGAAGAAATTGATTATTCAGAAATTAATATAAAAGAAGCTTTTTTAGAATTTTATAAAAATAAGGATGGAATTACCCCATCTAAAGAAATTATAAATCTTTTTGAAAAACTAGTTGGAGATGATGAATAATGAGACCAATAAAATTAGAAATAGAAGGATTGCAAAGCTTTAAAGAAAAGCAAACAATAGATTTTGAAAAACTTACAGAATTTGGATTGTTTGGAATTTTTGGGAAAACAGGAAGTGGAAAGTCAACTATATTAGATGGAATGATTTTAGCTTTATTTGATGAAATTCCAAGAAATAAAATAGATGGAAATAAAAGCAGCCTTTTAAATTCAATAAATGATAGTTCAAAAAAAATGGAAGTATATTATTCATTTGCCCTAGGAAAAGACATATATGAAATAAAAAGAAGTTATAAAAGAGGAACTTTAAAGGGACAAGAAATAATAAAATCAAAGGATGCTATTTTAATAAAAAATGGAAATATTTTAGCTAATAAAAAGACAGAAGTAAAAAATATATTAAATGAAGAATTTGGATTAGACGTGGATGATTTTTCAAGAACAGTTGTTTTACCCCAAGGAAAATTTAATGAGTTTTTAAAATTAAGGGGAAAAGAAAAAATAGAGATGCTTGAAAAAATATTTGCTTTGGAAAAATATGGGGAAAAATTGGAAAAAAAAATATTTTCTGAAAAAAATTATTGGTCTAAAGAAAATGAAAAATATAGAAATCAAATTATAGGAAAGGGAGAGATAAATTCAGAGGATATTAAAGAATTAGAAACTTTATTAGAAGAAAAAAAAGAAAACTTATTTAATAAAGAACAAGAAAAAAAAGAGTTTGATAGGATTTATGAGGAAGAAAAAACGTTGAGAGAATTACTAGATAAAAATATTCAACTGGGCATATCTAAAGATGATCTTTTAAAAAATAAAAATATAATAGAAGAATACAAGGTGAAAATAGAAAAAAATGATCTTGGAAGAGAATTAAAAAGTCAAATGAAAGAGTTAGCTTTATTAAAAGAAAGACTAGAGGAAAGAACAAAGGAAAAAAATGAACTAGAAAAAAGTAAAATCAAAGAAGATATTAATATTGAAAATTTAAAAGAAATAAGGGAAAAACTTCTGGAAAAGAAAGAAAATTATGCAGAAGAAAAAGCTAGTATTAATTTCAGTATTGAAGAGTTAAGAGAACTAAATAAATTATATGAAGAAAAGAACAATATATTAATTAAAAAAAAGCAACAGGATGTAATTAAAGAAAATATAATTATAAAAGAAGAAGAAATAAAAGAAAATACTATAAATAGTGAAAAAATAACAAAAGAGTTGAAAACTACAAGGGACCAGATAAAATTAGTTGGAGAAATAAAAAGAGATATCTTAAAGGAAATGGAGGAAGCTTTAAAAGAAAAAGTTGAATATATAAATGAAGCTAAAAAAGAGAAAAGGGAAAAAGAGATTAAAGAAGAATTCCTTGAAAAATTAATAGGAGAAAGAAAGGTTATAGCTAAAGAAAAAGAACTTTATTTAACTAAAATAAAAGATAAAAATAAAAAATTAAAAGAAAGTTTTGCCTATAGACTATATGAAGAATTAAAAGAGGGGGAACCTTGCCCAGTTTGTGGATCAACTCATCATAAAAAAATGGAGATAGGCAATGAAAAAACTCATGATTTAGAGTTGGAAATAGAAAATTTATTAAAAGAAAAAGATGAAAAAATAGTAGAAGACAGTAAACTTTTGGAAAAGATAAACAATTTAGAAGATGAATTAAATAATTTTAAAATAAAATTTGAAAAATTAAATATAGAGGAAGAGGAAATAGAAATAGAAAAACAATCAGTACTGTTAGAAAAAGAGAAAATAAATACAGAAAAAAAGGAAAACAAATTAAAAGAATTAAATATTAAGGTTATACAAAAGGAATCAGAAAAAATATCTTTATCAAAGGATGAAAAAAGATTAATAGGGGAATTGAATAATCTTAAGGATGACTATTTAAAGTTAACAGAGGAAATAAAAGAAAAAGATATTGAAATTTTAGAAAAATATGGGGAAATATCAAAAAATATAATTGAGTTCTTAAAAGAAAAGAAAATGTCTTTAGAGAAGAATCAAGATAAAACTATTAAGCTTCAAAGTAAAATAGAAAAATTAATTGAACAAATATCAGATAATTACGATGCTACACAATTAAACACTTTAAAATTAGAAGAAATTAAAGGTTCTATAATAAAAAATAAAACTGAATTAAAAATTATTATTGATGATATACATATTAAAAGTACTAAATTTGAGGTAAAATTAGCTGGTTCTATTTTCAAGAATCAAGATGAAGTGGAAAAAAGTATATTAGATGATGAAAAATATGAACAAATAAAAATAGAAGTAAATAATTATGAAAAAGAGATGCAAAGAATATTAACTTTATTAGATGAAAATATAAAGTTGATTAATGGAAGAAGTCAAAGTTTAGAAAGATGGGAAGAACTAAAAATAAAAAATAAAGAATTAAAAGAAATAAGCGAAACCCTAAAAATAGATATATCCACTTTAGAAAAAAAAATTCAAGACAAAAAAATTCTTTTAGAAGAATTAAAAGAAATAATAAAGTTGAAAAAGAATGCAGAGAAAAAATATGAAGTGGCAGAGGAATTAGGTAAAAAATTAAAGGGTAGAGCTTTTGTTGAATTTTTATCAGTTAAGAAATTAAAAAGTATAGTATCCCAAGCATCTAATAGATTAAAAAGAATAACAAATGGAAGATATCAACTTTTATCAGATGATGAATGTGATTTTTATGTAATTGATTATTTTAATGAAGGTTCAAAAAGAAGATGTTCCACACTATCTGGAGGGGAAACTTTTATAGTTTCTTTATGCTTAGCTTTAGCTCTTTCTAATCAGATGCAACTTAAGGGGAAAATCCAATTGGAATTTTTCTTTTTAGATGAAGGTTTTGGAACTTTAGATGAGAAATTATTAGATAAAGTTATAGAATCTCTAGAAAATATAAATAGTGAAGAAAAATTGAGAGTGGGGATAATAACGCATTTAGAGGAATTAAAAATTAAAATAATAAGAAGTTTAGAGGTAATACCTGCAGTTCCAGGGATTAAAGGAAGTTGTGTTAAAATTATTTAATATACAGAAATTTTAAAATAAAAACACTTTATTTTATTAGGAAAAGCACTAGATACAATTGAAAAATAATAAGAAATATGGTAGAATTTTATATTGTGGATAATTGTATAGAGTGACTTTTATAAGTTGCTCAAGAAGAAAAAAGAGGATGTGAATTAATGAAAATATTTATTGCTCCAATGGCAGGAGTAACAGATTATACATTTAGATCTATTTTAAGTGAATTTAAACCAGATATGATCTTTACAGAAATGGTAAGTGTAAATGCAATAGATGCTTTAAATGAAAAGACTTTAAATAGACTATTAAGATTGAGAGATGGAGATTCAGTTCAGATTTTTGGAAATGATATTGAAAAAACTATAAAAAGTGTAAAATTTTTAGAAAGTAAAGGTGTCAAACATATAGATTTAAATGCTGGGTGTCCAATGGCTAAAATTGTTAAAAATGGTTATGGATCAGCTTTGGTGGCTAATCCAGATAAAATAAGAGAAATATTACAAGCTATGAAAAATAATTTGAAACCAGAAACAACTATTTCTGTAAAAATTAGAATTGGTTATAAGGGAGTTTCAGAATATATAAAAATAGCAAAAATAGCTGAAGAAATAGGATGTACTCATATAACAGTTCACGGTAGAACAAAAGAACAAATGTATACTGGAAAAGCCGATTGGTCTAAAATAAAAGAAATAAAAGAAGCTGTAAATATACCAGTTATAGGAAATGGGGATATATTCACACCAGAAGATGCTATTGAAAAAATAAATTATTCAAATGTAGATGGGATTATGCTTGCTAGGGGAATATGTGGTAATCCTTGGTTAATAAGAGAAATCAGAGAGATGTTAGAATTTGGAGAAGTTAAAACAAAGGTTACACCAGAAGATAAAATAAATATGGCCATTAAACATATAAAAATGGCAGAAATAGATAATAATGGAAATAATAAATTTATATTTGAAATGAGAAAGCATATTTGTTGGTATTTAAAAGGAATTAGAGGTTCTTCAGATACCAAAAATAAAATCAATAGGGAAGAAAATCCTTTGGAAGTAATAAGAATGTTAGAAGAATTAGGAAGGGAGCAAAAAATTAATGGATAAAGAGACTCCTCTTATGAAACAATATAATGAAATAAAAGAGCAGTATAAGGATTGTATACTGCTTTTTCGTCTTGGAGATTTTTATGAAATGTTTTATGAAGATGCAAAAATAGCCTCAAAGGAATTAGGAATTACCTTAACAAGAAGAAACAAAAAAATGGACGTTCCCCTTGCTGGAGTTCCATATCATTCAATTGCTTCTTATATTTCAAAATTAGTGAGCAAGGGTTATAGTGTAGCTATTTGTGAGCAAACTGAAAACCCTAAAAATGCAAAGGGAATAGTAAAAAGAGAAGTTGTTAGGGTTATAACTCCAGGAACAATAATAGATACTGAATATTTAGATGAAAAAACAAATAATTATTTAATGTGTGTGGTTTTAAAAAATGAAAAAGCTGCAATTTCATATGTGGATATAATGACAGGTGAGTTTAAAGTATCTGAGTTTAAAGGGGATAATTTAATATACAAGGTTTTAGGGGAAGTTAATAAAATTTCACCTAAAGAATTAATAACAGATGAGAAAAGCTATATTCAAATAAAAACTAATCTTGAAAATTATAGAATGTTAGAAAACATTAAAATTAATAAAACTTTAACAATTAGAAATCCTAAAAAATATTTATTAGAATATTTTAAAATAAAATCATTAGATAGTTTTGGAATTAAAGGAAAAGAAGAGATCATATTAGTTGCTGGAATGATATTAAAATATGTTAATGATTTACAAAAGGGAAAAGAATTGCCCTTTACAAATATTTTATGGGTAAATTCAAAAAATGTAATGGAATTAAATTTAACTACCCAGAAAAATTTAGATATAATTTCCAATTATAAAGGTGAAACTTCAAGTGGAACTTTACTTTGGGTTTTAGATCATTGCAAAAGTTCAATGGGAAGCAGATTATTAAAAAAAATAGTTAAAAATCCATTACTTGATATAAAAAAAATTAAACAAAGACAAGAAGATATAGGATTTTTTATTAATGAAGTTTTGTTGAGAGAAGAAATAAGAGAACAGTTAAAAAATATATATGACATAGAAAGAATTATAGGAAAGTTAATTTTAGAAACTGTTAACGGTAGGGACTTAATTGCATTAAAGAACTCTATTATGAGTAGTTTAGAATTATATAAAATTTTAAATGATAATAAAATATTGGATATTAAAGTTGAAAAACTAATAGATATTTATAATTTAATAGAAGAAGCTATAGTTGAAGAGCCACCTTTTTCAATAAGAGAAGGGGGAATAATAAAATCAGATTATAATGAAGAACTAGATCAGTTTAGGGATATTTCCAATAACGGTAAAGATTATATTTTGAAAATAGAAACATGTGAAAAAGAGAAAACAGGAATAAAAGGTTTAAAAATAAAATATAATAAAGTCTTTGGATATTTTCTAGAGGTCACTAAATCAAATATATCACTAGTTCCTGATTATTACATAAGAAAACAAACATTAACCAATGCAGAAAGATATATTATACCAGAATTAAAAGAATATGAAGATAAGGTATTAAATGCTAAAAACAAAATAGAAAATATAGAATATTATTTGTTTAAAGAGATAACAAATAATATAAAAAAATATAAAGAAGAACTTCAAGACTTAAGTTTTAAATTGGCATATTTAGATGTAATGACTAATCTAGCTCATGTTGCAATAAAAAATTCCTATGTAAAACCTGAAATTAGTGAGGACAAAAGTTTAGAAATTATAGGAGGAAGACATCCTATTGTTGAAAAATTAATTCCACCAGGAGAATTTATAAAAAATAAGGTTATTATGAAGAGTAATAAAAATTTCATAATATTAACTGGTCCAAATATGTCAGGGAAATCAACATACATGAAACAAATAGCTTTAATAATTATAATGGCTCATATAGGGTCGTATATTCCAGCAGATTATGGGAAAATAGGATTAGTTGATAAGATTTTCACAAGAATAGGAGCCAGTGACGATTTAATGACTGGGCAATCAACATTTATGTTGGAAATGAGTGAAGTGGCAAATATATTAAATAGTGCCACAGATAGGTCCTTTATTGTTTTAGATGAAATAGGAAGGGGAACATCAACCTTTGACGGAATTTCAATAGCAACAGCAATAACAGAATATATTCATGATAGAATAAAGGCTAAAACAATATTTGCAACTCATTATCATGAGTTAACTCAGTTGGAAGATAGATTAGAAAGTGCAGAAAATTATAGAATTGAAGTTTCTGAAGAAAATAATGAAATAAAATTTTTAAGAGAAATTGTAAAAGGGGGAGCAGATAAGTCTTATGGGATAGAAGTAGCAAGGCTTGCTGGATTACCTAGGGAAATTTTAAAAAGTTCAAAAAAAATATTAGAAGTTCTAGAGAGAAGAAAAAATATAATAGAAAAAAAAATAGGTGAAGAACAAATGATTTTATTTAGCTCCAATGATAAGTCTACTATAGAATCATCTCCAGCTAAAGATAAAGATACAAATGAAAAAATATTAGAGAATAATAATTTATCAAAGGAAGAAGAATTAGCAATTAGGTTAGTTAAAGAGGTGGATATTAATAATTTAACTCCAATGGAGGCATTACTTAAATTTAATGAGCTTAAAAAAATCTTAAGCTAGGAGGGAAAAATGATAAAAAAAGTTGTATACTTATTGATTTTTGTAGGGGTTTTAATTTTAGGTTATTTTAACTACTATAAAGAAGAAGAGGGTATAAAGGAAGTCTCAGCTAAAATAGAAACAATAGATGTAACTTATAATTCTTTAGGATATAAAATAAAAGCGAGCAAACAAATTGATAATGTGAAATTAAATACAACAACATTTGAAAACTCAGATATTAAATTTAAAAATATGAAATTAAAATCAGATAATGCTCTATTAGATTCAGCAAAAAATCTTTTCTTAGAAAACAACATCTATGGAAGTAATGGAGAGGGATGGGAATTTAATTCTGAAAAATTAGCCTATAATCAATTTAAGGATTTACTTAGTTCAGACACTGGACTAAAAGCTTATAATAAAAAAGAAGATTTAGAAATTAATAGTGCTATTTTCAGAACCAATAGAGAGTTTAGTTATATAAATTTAGAAGACAATGTAACCTTAATAAACAATAATATAAAATTAAAAGCTGATAGAGCAAACTATACTTCTAGTAACAAAATTATAACTTTAAATGGCAACGGGAAAATTGAATCAATAACTTCTAATAAAAATGTTTTAAAGGGAAATTTTGATAAGGGAAGATATAATAGTGGTACAAAAATTTTGGAAATCTTCAGCCCATTTGAAATAAATTATAATGGGGTTATCCTTAAAGGTAAAGAATTATGGTATAATGATTTGACCAAGGAAGTAAAAATTAACAAAGAGCCAGAAGTTTATTTGGAAAAAAATTCTAACTTGAAATTATACAAAGGAAAAGAAGGTAAGTTCACTTCAGATAAAATGAATGGAAACTTAGATAAAATGGTATTTAATTTTGATGGAAATGCTGCAGGTAAAGTGATTTCAGTGGATGATAAAAGCAATGAAAAAATAACATCAACTTATAGGGGAAGCAATTTAAATATCAATTTAAAAAAGGGAAATTCAGGTTATGAAATATCAGAAATAAAAGGTAAAGATAAAGTAGTTGTATCTAGAGATAACCAAATATTTCAATCAGATATTCTTTATATGAATTTAGATAAGGAAATAATAACTGGAGAAAAAAATAATAAGATTATATTAAATAGTAAAAATGGAAAAACTATTTTAATTGGAGATAAGTTTAAAGGAAATTTAGGAAATAAGATATTTAATATGATTGGGAATGTTAAAGTAGAAAATACAGGTAAGGATAAAAAAATTACAACAGTAACAGGTAAAATTGGTACTATAAATGATATTAAAAAAACAGCAGAAATAGAAGGATCTGCTAAATTAGAAAATGCAGAACTTATTTGTACAGCAGATAGGATAATATACAATCAATTAACAAATAAAGTTAATACTTTTGGGAAAACTTTAGTTAATTATAAATCAAAATAGGGGGGCTTATATGATAAGCATTCAAGCTCAAGGTTTATGTAAAAGCTATAGAAAAAGAAAAGTTGTAAATGAAGTTACTCTTAAAGTTAACAAGGGAGAAATAGTTGGACTTTTAGGGCCAAATGGAGCAGGGAAAACAACAACCTTTTATATGATAACTGGGATAATATCTCCAGATAGTGGAAAGGTATATTGTAATGGAAAGGATATAACAACTTATCCTATGTATAAAAGAGCAAATTTAGGAATAGGTTATTTAGCTCAAGAACCTTCAGTTTTTAGAAATTTAACAGTGGAGGAAAATATTTATGTTGTTCTTGAAATGAAAAATATGTCTAAGGAAGATCAAGATAAAAAAGTGAAAGAACTGTTAGAAGAGTTTAAATTAACTCACGTATCAAAATCCTATGGGTATTCTTTATCTGGGGGAGAAAGAAGAAGAGTTGAAATAGCTAGAACTATAGCCAACGATCCAGATTTTATACTTCTTGATGAACCCTTTGCAGGGGTTGATCCAATAGCTGTAGAAGATATTCAAGAAATTATAAGATATTTGAAAAAAAGAGGGTTAGGAATATTAATAACAGATCATAGTGTTAGAGAAACTTTGAGAATTACAGAACGTGCTTATATCATGGCAAATGGAGAAGTATTAGTAAGTGGAACTCCAGAGGAAATATCTAAAAATGAAATAGCAAAAAAAATATACTTAGGGGAAAATTTTAAATTAGATTAAAAATAAAAAATTATGGAGGAAACATGTTAACAGGAAACGAGGTAAGAAGTAAATTTATAGAGTTCTTTGAAAGTAAAAATCATAAACATTTTGAGAGTGCGTCATTAATACCAGACGATCCAACTCTTTTATTAACAGTGGCAGGGATGGTTCCATTTAAGCCTTTCTTTTTAGGGCAAAAAGCAGCTCCAACACCTAGAGTAACAACATTTCAAAAATGTATCAGAACCAACGATTTAGAAAATGTTGGAAGAACAGCAAGACATCATACTTTTTTTGAAATGTTAGGAAATTTTTCATTTGGAGATTATTTCAAAAAAGAAGCAATTTCTTGGTCTTACGAATTTATAACAAAAATTTTAGAGATAGATAAAGAAAGTTTATGGGTTTCTGTTTTTACAACTGATGACGAAGCAGAGGAGCTTTGGATATCAGAATGTAATTTTCCAAAGGAAAGAATAGTTAGATTAGGGGAAGAAGATAACTGGTGGGCAGCTGGACCAACAGGTTCTTGTGGACCTTGTTCAGAAATATATGTTGACTTGGGAGTTAAGTTTGGTGGAGACGAAAATTCTAAACTTGGAGACGAAGGAACTGACGATCGTTTTATTGAAATTTGGAATTTAGTATTTACTGAATGGAATAGAATGGAAGATGGGAGTTTAGAGCCATTACCTAAGAAAAATATAGACACTGGTGCAGGATTAGAAAGAATAACTTCAGTATTACAAAAAAAAACAAATAACTTTGAAACAGATTTATTATTTCCAATAGTTCAAGCTATGGGTGATATAGCTGGAGTTAAATATGGAACATCTGAAAAAATAGATTTTTCATTAAAGGTTATAGCAGATCATGTTAGAGCAGTTACTTTTTTAGTAAATGATGGTGTAATACCTTCAAATGAAGGAAGAGGCTATGTTTTAAGAAGAATATTAAGAAGAGCAGTAAGACATGGAAGACTTTTAGGGGTAAAGAATTTATTCCTATTTGAAATAATAAATGTTATTGTAAATTTAATGAAAGATTCTTACAAAGACTTAGAAGGAAACAGTAAGCATATTAAAAAAGTTGTTAAAATAGAAGAAGAAAAATTTTCAAATACTTTGGATCAAGGAATTCAACATGTTATGAATGCCATTGAAGAGGCTAAAGAATCACAAAAGGATTATTTACCTGGGGAAATAACATTTAAACTATATGATACTTATGGATTTCCTTATGAATTAACAGAAGAAATATGTGAAGAAAATGGAATTAAAATATATAAAAATGAATTTGATGAAAAAATGGAAGAACAAAGAAATAAAGCTAGAAGTTCAAGGGAAATCATAATGGAAAAAGGACAAGATAGTTTCATTGAAACTTTCTTTGATAAATATGGGAAAACTAAATTCACAGGTTATGATAAGCTAGTTGAAACTGGGAAAATATTACATATATCAAAAATAAAAGAAAATACATATATGATAATAACAGACAAAACACCTTTTTATGCAGAGTCTGGAGGACAAAAAGCTGATAACGGAACTATTTCAATAGGTACTTCAGTTGGAAAAGTATTAGATGTTCAAAAACAAAAGGACATATATATTCACACAGTTAAAATCACTGATGGAGTATCTGATTTTATAAATGGAATAGAAGTTCAAATGAAAGTTGATAAAAGTAGAAGAGTGGCAATGGCAAAAAATCACAGTGCTACTCACTTATTACAAAAAGCTCTAAGAGAAATATTAGGAGATCATGTTCAACAGGCAGGTTCTCTAGTAACTCCAGAGAGATTAAGATTTGATTTTAATCACTATGAACCAGTAACAGATGAAGAATTAGAAAAGGTAGAAAGATTAGTAAACATTCAAATATCAAAAACTTTACCTTCAAATATTAGATATATGTCAATGGAAGAAGCAAAGGAAACAGGGGCAATGGCTTTATTTGGTGATAAATATGAAGATATAGTTAGAGTAGTTTCCTTTGGAGATTTTTCAACAGAACTTTGTGGAGGAATACATGTTGAAAATGTTTCAGAAATAGGATTATTTAAAATTGTTTCAGAAACAGGAATAGCAGCAGGAATAAGAAGAATAGAAGCTCAAACAGGATTTACAGCCTATGAAGGTATTAAAACAATGGAAAAAATCATGGGAAGTATCTCTAAAAAATTAAAAACAACTTCTTCTAAATTGGAAGAAAAAGTAGAAAAAACTGTAGATGAATTAAAAAGTTCTCAAAAAGAATTAGAAGAGCTAAAATTAAAGCTTTCAGGTTATGAAGTAGCTTCTTTGTTTAAAGAGGTTAGAGAAATACACGGGGTTAAAGTTTTGATTAAAAAATATGAAAATAAAGATGGAAGTTCTTTAAGAGATATTATAGACAAAGTGAAAAATAAGCTAGGAAGTTGTATTGTTATTTTAGGTTCAGATAATAAAAAAGCAATATTTACAGTTGGAGTAACTAAGGACTTAACTTCTAAGATTAAGGCTGGAGATTTAGTTAAACAACTTGCAATAATAGCAGGTGGAAATGGTGGAGGAAGACCTGATTTTGCTCAAGCAGGTGGAAAAGATGGAACTAAGGTTAGAGAAGCTTTAAATAAAGCTGAAGAAATCTTAACAGAAAGATTATAAAAGGGGAAATATGTATAAAAAATATATATCTTTAGATGTTGGAGATGTTAGGATAGGTGTAGCTAGATCAGATTTATTAGGGATTGTAGCTACACCCCTTGAAGTTATCAACAGAAAGAAAGTTAAATCAGTAAAAAGAATAGAAGAGTTATTAAAAGAAAATAATACAAAATCTTTAGTTGTTGGAATTCCCAAAAGTTTAGATGGAACAGAAAAAAGACAAGCTGAAAAAGTTAGGGAATATATAGAAAAACTAAATAATAACATTGAAGGGTTAGAAATTTTTGAAGTTGATGAAAGACTTACAACAGTTTCAGCTGATAGAATGTTAACTGATGGTGGGAAAAAAGGAGCTTTAGAAAAAAGAAAAGTTGTGGATAAGATAGCAGCAGCAATAATACTTCAAACTTTTTTAGATTCTAAAAGATAAAAATTACTGGAGGCATTATGAATTCTAAAATATTTTCAAAATTAATACTGGTGATAGCAATATTAGCTGGTTCGTTTTATCTTATATTTAAAGAGCCTATAAAATTAGGATTAGACCTTAAAGGTGGGGTTTATGCAGTTTTAGAAGCTGAACCAAAGGAAAAGGGTGAAGTTATAACTAATGAAACCATGGACAGTTTAATAGAGGTTTTAGATAGAAGAATAAATGGTATTGGAGTTGCAGAATCAGTTGTACAAAGAACAGGAACAAATAGAGTAATAATAGAATTGCCAGGAGTAAAGGATACAACAGAGGCAATAAAAGTTATAGGGAAAACAGCTTTATTGGAATTTAGAATATTAGATAAAGATGGAAATTTAGGAGAAACACTATTAACAGGGGAATCCTTAAAAAAAGCTCAACTTGGTTATGGACAATTGGGAGAACCTCAAATTAACTTTGAATTAAAACCAGAAGGTGCTATAAAATTTGCTAAAATAACTAGAGAAAATATTGGTAATCAATTGGCTATAGTTTTAGATGGTAAAGTTCAAACAGCACCAGTTATCAAATCTGAAATTCCTGGAGGATCAGGAAGTATCAGTGGAAATTACACAGCTGAAGAGGCTAAAAAAACAGCAATGTTATTAAATTCAGGGTCTTTACCTATAAAGGCAAAAATAATAGAAACAAGAACTGTGGGAGCATCTTTAGGGGATGAATCCATTGCAGCTAGTTTAGTTGCAGCAAAAGTTGGAATAGTTTTAATAGGAATATTCATGTTTATATTTTATAGAATTCCAGGATTAGTTGCAGATTTAGCATTAATGTGTTTTGGAATTATTACATTTGGAATACTTAAATTTATAGGCGCAACTCTTACATTGCCAGGAATTGCAGGTCTTATATTATCTGCAGGTATGGCTGTAGATGCCAACGTAATTATTTTTGAAAGAGTAAAGGAAGAGCTTAGGTTTGGAAATACAATTAATAGTTCAATAAGATTAGGATTTAGTAAGGGGTTTGTGGCAATATTTGATTCAAATATAACAACCTTAATAATAACAACAATATTATTCGTATTTGGTACAGGATCTGTAAAAGGGTTTGCTGTAACTTTAACTATAGGAACTTTAGCATCAATGTTTACAGCAATTACAGTAACAAGGGTCTTTATGGATGTACTTGTAAATGTATTTAATGTAAAGAATGCTAAGTTGTTTGGACTAAAGGGGGAAAAAAATGCAAATACAAATAATAAAAAATAGTAAAAGATGGGTTTCCATTTCTGCTATAGCTATACTAATTTCCTTGGTAACTTTATTTACTAAGGGTCTTAATTATGGGATAGATTTTTCAGGTGGAAATTTATTTCAATTAAAATTTGAAAAAGTTTTAGATGCTAAAGAGGTAAATACTTCTTTGGATAAACTTTCTAAAAGCATTGAACAATTTAGTCCAAATGCTAGAAAAGTACAAATATCAGAGGAACATGATTTACTTATAAGAATAGAAGAAATATCAGAGGAACAAAAAATAGAATTTTATAATAATATTAAGGAAGTTGGAAAATATGAAATTATAAAAGAAGATAAAGTTGGAGCCAGTGTAGGGTCAGAATTAAAAAAATCAGCTATATTGTCCCTTTTAATTGGTGGAATGATGATAATTCTTTATATAACTCTAAGATTCCAATTTAAATTTGCAATAGCTGCAATACTTGCACTGATGAATGATATACTTATAGCAGTTGGAGGAATAGCCCTTTTAGGTTATGAAATAAACACTCCATTTATAGCAGCTGTGTTAACAATACTGGGATATTCTATAAATGATACAATAGTTGTTTTTGATAGAATAAGAGAAACATTAAAGAGAAAATCAGATTCAAATTTTGGAGAGTTACTAGATAAAAGTATAAACCAAGTTATAACAAGATCTATTAACACATCAGTAACAACTTTACTAGCAATAATTGCTATATTGGTATTTGGTGGGGATAGTTTAAGAACATTTATAACAACATTATTAATAGGAACAATAGCAGGAACATATTCTTCTATATTTATAGCCACTCCTCTAGTATATTTATTGGAAAAAAATAGAGATGGAAAAGTGGATACAAGTAAATATATTGAAAAGGAAGAATCAGAAAACAACGAAAAAATAGTAGTATAATTAAAATATATAAAGCCATCTTAAGGAAAGATGGCTTTATGTACTATATAATGGAGGAGAGTATGAGAGCTTGGTTAGAAATTAATTTAAGTAATTTCAGATGGAACATAAAGTCCCTTCAGGAAAAAATAGGAAATAAAAAATTAATAGGTGTAGTTAAAGCAAATGCTTATGGAATGGGAGCAGTAAGATTAACAAGAGAATTAAAAAAATGCGGTGTTGATTTTTTTGTAGTGGCAACTGTGGAAGAGGGTATAGAATTAAGAAATGAAGGTATAGATGATAATATTTTAATTTTAGGTGGAGTTTTTAATGAAGACCTTAAATTAGTTGAAGAATATAATCTTCAGATAGCTCTCAATTCTCTAGAACAATTAAAATATATTAATAATCAAATGTTAAATATTAAATGTCATTTAAAAATAGAAACAGGAATGGGAAGAGTTGGGTTTAATGATTTAGATATTAAGTTGTTAAAGAAATATATAGAAAAAAATAAAGTGAAAAATATAGTTGGAGTATACAGTCATCTATCAGTTTCAGATGAAGAATGTGATGAAAGCTACAGTTATACAGAAAATCAAGTGAAAAAATTTAATGATTTTGAAGGTATAGACACAATAAAATATAGACATCTTTTAAATAGTGGGGGGATACTTAACTACTGTGGAGAGGATAATGGAAATTATGTGAGAGCTGGAATAATTCAATATGGAATTTGTGGAGAAAAATATATTGATGGTTTTAAACCAGTTGTAAAATTTAAAAGTAAAATTTTATTTATAAAAGTATTAGCAGAAGATAGTGATATTTCCTACGGAAGAACAGCACATTTAAAAAAAGGAGATATGGTTGCAACAATTTCAGCTGGTTATGCAGATGGTTTTAGAAGATCAATATCAAACAAAGGCTTTATAAAAATAAATGGGGTAAAATGTTTTGTAACAGGAAGAGTTTGTATGGATATGTTTATGGTGAAAATACCGGAAGTTTTAAAAAACAAAATAGAAGTTGGAAATGAAGTTACTCTTTATGACGATAATATAATAGAAGTTGCTAAATTATCAGATACAATAACTTATGAAATATTTACAGGTATAGGGAAAAGAGTAAAAAGAATTTATATTGAAGAAAAATTATAGATGATAAAAGGAGAAAAATGTCGCAAATAATATTATTAAAAGGAAAAGAAAAAAAGATACAAAATTTTTATCCAAATGTTTTTAAAGATGAAGTTAAAACAATTATAGGTGAAATAAAAACAGGGGATATAGTGGATGTAGTAAGAGAAGATATGAAATTTATAGGAAGAGGTTATGTTACAGAAGGAACATCTGCCCTTGTAAGAGTATTGACAACAAAGGATGAAAAAATTGATAAGAGTTTTATATATAATAAGATAAAAGTGGCCTATGACAATAGAAAGCTTTTATTAGATGAAACTAATTGTATGAGAGTATTTTTTTCAGAAGCTGATGGATTTCCAGGATTAATTATAGATAAATTTGATAAATATATATCTATTCAATTTAGAAACTCAGGAATTGAAGTATTTAAACAGGAAATAATAAATGCAGTAAAGAAATACATGAAACCAAAGGGAATTTATGAAAGAAGTGATGTTGAAAATAGAGTTCACGAAGGTGTAGAAGAAAGAACAGGAATTATTTATGGGGAAATTCCAGAAGAAATAATTATGGAAGACAATGGACTTAAGTATATTATAGATATTGAAAAAGGACAAAAAACTGGATTCTTCTTGGATCAAAGGGATTCTAGAAAATTTATAAGACCTTATTTAAATGATAAAACTAAATTTTTAGATGTATTTTCAAGTTCAGGTGGTTTTTCAATAGCTGCATTAAAAGAAGGGTGTGAAAAAGTTGTAGCAATAGATAAGGATTCCCATGCCTTAGAATTATGTAGAAAAAATTATGAACTTAACAATTTTAAAAATAGTTTTGAAACTTTAGAGGGAGATGCATTTATGCTTTTAAAAACTCTAATAGGAAGAGGGGAAAAATATGATGTAATTACTTTAGATCCACCTTCTTTAATAAAAAGGAAAGATCAAGTGAGAAGAGGAAGAGATTTTTTCTTTGATCTTTGTGATAGTAGTTTTAAATTAATGGAAAAAGATGGAATTTTAGGAGTAGTAACTTGTGCTTATCATATGGGCTTACAAGATTTAATAGAAGTAACAAGAATGGCCGCTTCAAATAATGGGAAGAGACTTCAAGTTATAGGAATAAATTACCAACCAGAAGATCATCCATGGATATTACATGTACCAGAAACTTTATATTTGAAAGCTCTTTGGGTTAAAATTGTTTAAAGGAGGAAAAATGTATTTGGATATTACAATATTAGCCATTGTATTATTAACTTTTATATTGGGAATAAAAAATGGGTTTATAGTTGAATTTATGTCAACCTTTGGAGTTGTTATAAACTTTATAATGACTCAAAAAATTGCTCCAACAGTTATAAAATTTGCAAAATCATATATAGGAGAATATAGCTATAATTATGTTTATGGAGTAACTTTTGTTATAATATTTATATTTTTTAGTTTGATTATTCATCTTTTAAATAGTTTTTTAAAAAAACAAAGAATATCCTTATTAAGCAGGGTATTAGGAGGGGTTTTAAGTTTATTAAAGGGATTGTTAATTGGATTTTTAGTTATATTAATTTACAATATAGTTTTAGATGCATTTCCAAAAATCACAGACTTAGGTAAAGATAGTAAGGTTAATGAATATTTTATAGAAAACAGTGATAAAATTAATGATTACATTCCAACTGTATTTAAAGAAAAATTAATGGAGTTAAGGGATGGAAGATCAATAGAAAAGTATATTGATAAATTATTTTAGGAGAAAATTATGAAGATGATTAATAGATACATTTTAAATGAAGCTAAAGCACCAATTTTTTTTGGTATTTCTTTATTTACTTTTATTTTTCTTATAGATATAATAGTCTCTATGTTAGAAAGTATTATAGTTAAAGGAATATCAATTATAGATGTAGCTAGAATGATATCCTTTTATTTACCTATGATATTATCTCAAACAATACCTATGGGAATATTTTTAGGAGTTATGGTAACTTTTGGGAGTTTGACAAAATACAGTGAAATAACAGCAATAAATTCCATGGGAATATCATTAAATAAATTATTAAAATTAATATCTATAGTTGGTGTTATAGGTACAGTATTTATATTTTTTTTACAAGAGAGTATTATTCCAAGATCCTATGTTAAATTGCAACAATTATCAATAAAGATGGTATATAATAATCCTGTTTTTCAACTAAAAGATAAAGTTTTAATTGATGAAGTGGATAAATATAAAATATACATAGATAAAATAGATGCAAAAACAAAGGATGCTAAAAATGTTTTGATATTTTATAATGACAACACTAAATATCCAACATTAATAACAGGTGAAAGAACATATTGGGAAAGCGCATCTATGATTTTAGACAATTCAAAATTCTATAGATTCAAAGATAATGGAGAAGAACAATTAAGGGGAGAATTCAAAGAAAAAAGGATACCTTTAACTAGTTATTTTAAGGATATAGAAATAAAGATGAAAGATATAGAAGGAATGGGAGTGGGAAGTTTATATAAGGAATATAAACAAAGCAATGAAAATGAAAGACGTCCATTTATAGTTGAAATGAATAGAAAAATAGCAGTACCTATTTCTGCAATTATCCTTTCAATATTAGGAGTTCTACTATCAGTTGGAAATAAAAGAAGTGGTAAAGGAACTAACTATGGAGTTGCAATAGGAATAATATTTATTTATATTGTTTTTTTAAATTTAGGAATGGTATTAGCTTATAGGGGAATAGTTTCTCCATTTTTAGGAGTTTGGTTTTCAAATATATTTTTAATAATTTTAACTTATTCTCTTTATAAAAAAAAGGGAAGGGTGATATAAAATGAAAAAATTGGACATATATATTAGTAAAAGTTTTGTAAAATCATTTTTGATTAGTCTAATTGCATTTATGAATATATTTTTGCTAAGTCAATTATTTAAAGTTTTTAGATATGTTGCTGACGGAAGAATGTCAACATCTCAAGGAGTACTTTATCTTTTAAATATGCTCCCTGAGATTATAGTTAATATGACACCGTTAGCTGTTTTATTGGGATCTTTAATTTTTATGAATAAAATGGCAAGTAATTTAGAAATAATATCTTTAAAAACTTCAGGAATAAGTTTCAGAAGAATAATAATATTTCCACTAATAATTTCTTTTGCCATATCAATATTAGTATATTTTGTTAATGGAAATTTATATCCTAGAAGTGAAAGAAGAATGAGAGAACTTAAAGGGGATAATATAATAAAAACTATTCCAATTGAAAAAAGAAATGCATTTTTAAGGGATAGTAATAATAATGTTTATTACATTGGATATATAAACTCAAAGGAAGAAACAGCTAAAGATTTTCAAATTATTAAGATGAATGAAGATTTTTCTGAAATTGAAACTGTAACTATAGGAAAGACTGCCAAGTTTGACAGAAAAGAAAAAATTTGGAAACTATCTGATGTGGTTATAAACGATATTTTAAATAATAAAATAACAAAAAAGAAAATTTATATAAACAAAGATTTTGATAAGGAACCACAAAATTTCTTCACACTTTCAACAAATCCTAAGTTTTTAACAAATAAAGAGCTTAGAAAAGAAATAATAAATATGAAAATAACAGGTGGAGATACAAGGGGTGGTTTAGTTGAATTGGGAAAAAGGTATTCCTTTCCCTTTGCAAGTGTGATAATTGTTTTAATTGGATTATCCTTAGGAAGTAGATATGTAAGAGCAGCTTCAGCTAAAACTATAGGAATAAGTGTATTTTTTGGATATGGATATTATATAGTTCAAGGATTATTTGAAGCTCTTAGTAAGAACGGATTAATAAATGCATTTTTAGGAGGATGGATTCCTAATATTTTATTTTTGTCATTAGGTTTATACTTGATGTATAAATCAGAGTATTAATTTTGGAGGATATTTTGGGAAATAGCATAAAGAAGCTTGTATTAAAAAATGGTATACCAGTTTTATTGGATGAAATAAAAGGAATAAATAGTGTTTCATTGGGAATTTTTCTAAAGACTGGAGCAAAGCATGAGCTAGAAGGAGAAGAGGGTATTTCTCATCTTTTGGAGCATATGATGTTTAAAGGAACCAAAAGTAAGTCAGCAAAGGATATATCTGAAATAATTGATAATGAAGGTGGAATAATAAATGCCTATACAGGAAAAGAAAATACTGTTTATTATATACAGATGTTATCTAGTAGTATAGAGAAAGGTATAGAAGTTTTAACAGACATGTTTTTAAATTCATTATTTTCAGAAGAAAATTTGGAAAAAGAAAAGTCAGTTGTTATTGAAGAAATAAATATGTATAATGATATTCCTGAAGAAGTTGTTCATGATAGAAATAGTCGTATGGTAATTAATGGAGTTCAAGGGAATATTGTCCTAGGAAGTATTGAAAGTGTAAAACAAATAAGCAGAGAAAAATTAGTTAAATATTTTAAAGAGAAATACATTGCTAAGAATATAGTTATTTCTGTAGCTGGAAATTTTTCAGAGGAAAAAATTTATGATTCTTTAAATAAAGGGTTTGGAAGTATAAAAGATAGTAATTATTCTAGAGCTTACAATGGAGAAATGATTATTAACTCCAATGAGAATATTATTAAAAGAGATACAAATCAGGTTCATCTGTGTTTTAATACACTTGGAAGTTCTTTAAAAGCTTCAAAAAAATATGAGATTGCAATACTGTCAAATGTTCTTGCAGGAAATATGAGTTCGAGATTATTTCAAAAAATTAGAGAAGAAAAAGGATTAGCTTATTCCATTTATAGTTACACATCTTCTTATGAAGAGGGTGGGATATTAACTGTTTACGCTGGAACTACAAAAAAAGATTACAAAAAAGTAATAGAAATGATAGAATCAGAATTTAATAATATAAAAGAAAACAGCATAACTGAATATGAGTTACAAAAAACAAAGAATCAGTTTTTAAGTGCAGTTACATTTGGTCTTGAAAGTACTAAGGGAAGAATGAATCGAATGGCTAATTCATATTTACTTTATGAAGAAGTTAAAGATTTAGATTTATTAATGAAAGAAATAAATAAAATAACAGTGGAAGATATAAAAAATGTTGCAAATGAAATATTTGATCAAAAATATTATTCAAAAACAATATTAGGAAATATTTAAAATAAGGAGATAAAATGGAAAAAATAGTAGTAAAAGTGATATTAGAAGAAGGTATAAAAAAGCCAGTTTATATGACAGAGGGCTCAGCAGGAATGGATGTTAGAGCAAATATAAAAAGTTCAGTAACTTTAAAAAGTTTAGAAAGAAAATTAATTCCAACAGGGATAAAAATGGAAATTCCAATAGGATATGAAGTACAAGTTAGACCAAGAAGTGGCCTAGCTTTAAAACATGGAATAACTTTAGTTAATACACCTGGTACAATAGATAGTGATTATAGAGGTGAAATTGGAATAATAATGATTAATTTAAGTAAGGATGAATTTACAATAGAGCCAGAGGAAAGAATAGCTCAGTTAATATTAAATAAAGTTTATCAAATGGATTTAATTGAAGATGATTTATCTGAAACTAAAAGAGGAAACGGAGGATTTGGTCATACAGGTAAATAATTAGGGAGAAATCATGAATAAAAGAGATATATTAGTATTACAAAAGAAAATAAAAAAAGCAGATTATTCTTTACTATTAAAAGTTTTGCTATTAATAGTTATAAGTTTGTCCACAGTTTACACAGCTACCTCATATAGAACATTAGTTTATTTTAAAAAAGAAATTATTTGGTCTGGATTAGGGTTGCTAGTTTATTTTTTTGTATCGTTAATTGATTATAAAAAATATGCTAAATATTATAAATTAATATATATATTTAATGTTTTAATGCTTATATCAGTATTTATTTTTGGAGATAGTGCCAAAGGTGCTAAAAGATGGATAAATTTAGGAATTGTAAATATTCAACCAGCTGAATTTGCAAAATTACTTATTATTTTAACATTTGCAGAGGTTTTAATTATAAATTATAATAAAAATTTCAATGGAATAAAAAATATTATATTTTCTTTTTGTCATATAGTTCCGATTTTTTTGCTAATAGCAAAGCAACCTGACTTAGGAACTTCACTAGTTATAATCTTTATATATGGAGTAATGATATTTGTTCATGGAATAGATTTCAAAACGATATTTAAACTAATGATTGGAGTAATAACATCAATTCCATTATTTTATTTTTTCTTACTTAGAGATTATCAAAAAAAAAGAATACTAACATTCTTAAATCCAGAAGCTGATTTGGCAAATAGTGGATGGAATGTAGTACAATCTAAAATAGCTATAGGGTCTGGAGGATTTTTAGGAAAAGGTTTTTTACAAGGAACTCAAAGTAAATTAAGATTCTTACCTGAATCTCATACAGATTTCATAGGCTCTGTATTTTTAGAAGAAAGAGGATTTATTGGGGGAATGATTTTAATTGTTATTTATTTAGCATTAATTTTCAATATTTTAAAAATAGCAGATTCAACAAGTGATGAATATGGGAAACTTATATGCTATGGAATAGCAAGTATTTTCTTTTTTCATACATTTATAAATTTAGGAATGATAATGGGGATAATGCCTGTAACAGGATTACCTCTATTGTTTATGAGCTATGGTGGAAGTTCATTTATATTTGGATTTCTAATGATAGGAGTTGTAAATAGTGTTAAAATACATAAAATATAGAGGTAGTTATGAAATATATAATAGAAAAAGATGATGAAAATGTAAGGTTAGACAGATATTTGAGAAAAAAATTAACAACAACTCCCTTAACAGAAATATTTAAAGCTTTAAGAATAGGGAAAATAAAAGTCAATAATAAGAAAAAAAAGGAAAATTATAGATTAGTTGAAGGGGATAAACTGTTCATAGGTTTAGATGTTCCTGAGGAAGAAATTATATTTATGAAGTTACAAGATAAAGATAAGGAATTTTTAAAAAAAGGAATAGTTTTTGAGAATGAAGATTTAATAATTTTTAATAAGAAAAAAGATGTAGTGATGCATAAGGGAAGTGGATTTGACTATGGAATATCAGAGATGTTTAAATCTTATTTTAAATCCAATGACTTTAATTTTGTAAATAGAATAGATAAAAAAACTTCAGGTTTAGTTATAGGATCTAAAAATAAAATAACCACTAGAATATTAACTGAAGAAATTAGAGAAAATAGGATAAAGAAAAAATACTATATATTGGTTCATGGAACAATAAACAAAGACAAGTTTGTAATTGAAAATTATTTGAAAAAAATAGAAGATAAAGTAATAGTTACATCTAAAAATGATACAGAGGGTAAAATAGCAATAACTTATTTTAAAGTTTTAAAAAGAAAAAATAATTTAACATTATTAGAAGGGGAACTTGTTACAGGAAGAACTCATCAACTTAGAGTTCAACTTTCTAATATGGGTCACCCTATACTAGGAGATACAAGGTATGGTAATGATAGAGAAAGAATATTATTTTTAAATTCTTTTTACTGTAAAATAGATAAGTTTAATATAGAAGTTAAATTGGATTTACCAAAGGGATTTGAAAATAAGCTTTCATAAGAAAAAAGTCCCACAATAAAAATAAATTTGAATTTATTCTCAATATAGTATATAATGATTCTTGTGTTAAGAAATAATGAATACTGAATTTTTATATATGGAGGTAAATTAAATGAAGGATTATGTTTTTGTAAGAAATATAAATGTGTTTTTTATACTTTGTATTATTTTAGCGTTTTTATTAAATCAAAATGATTTGGGAATATATGAAATTATTGCATATGCAGGATATTCAACATATTCAGCTTTACGTACTTTTGGGATAATAACTCCTAAAAAAAAGAGTTACAACAAAAAAATATTAAAAAAAGCTATATAAAAAAGGCCCTTAAATGTAGTGCACCCAAAATCTTAGACAAATAAGATGGAGGGTGCATTTCTTATGTCCAAATTAACAAATAAACAAAAAATAGAAATTTATGAAAGAAGGTTGAAAGGAGAAACAGTAAAATCTTTAGCT